>JAFLDG010000063.1 GCA_017302495.1 Burkholderiales bacterium | reverse complement strand
CGCGCCCGCGGCCGTCGCCGCGGCACCGGCCACGCCGGCGGCCACCGGTGCGGCCGACGAGGAACAGATCGTCTGGTCGTGGCCGGCCGGCGGGGCGGTGCTCGCCGGCTTCGACGAAGGCCGCAACAAGGGCCTGACGATCGGCGGCAACGCCGGCGACCCGGTGCTCGCGGCCGCGAACGGCCGCGTGATGTACGTGGGCTCTTCGATCCGCGGCTACGGCAACCTGATCATCGTGAAGCACAACGACCTGTACCTGAGCGCGTACGCGCACAACCAGCAGACGCTGGTGAAGGAGGACCAGGTCGTGCGCCGCGGCCAGCGCATCGCCGACATGGGCTCGTCCGATGCGCAGCGCGTGCAGCTGCACTTCGAGATCCGGCGCCAGGGCAAGCCGGTCGATCCGGCCAGGCTGCTGCCGCCGCGCTGACCTGCCGTCGCGTCGCCGACGGGACACGGCCGCAGCGCGGAGCGGCGGCTCCCGCGTCCGCGGGTAGAGTTTTCCTCGAGGAAGAGGGCTTCTCTTCGCCGCTAGCATCGCGCGTCCTTCCGGCCGGGCCCGCGTCGCTTCGTGCAGTTCGTTCAGCTGATCATCAGTGGTGCCGCGCAGGGCTGCATCTACGGCCTGATCGCGCTCGGCTTCGTGCTGATCTACAAGGCCACCGAGACGGTGACCTTCGCCCAGGGCGACCTGATGATGCTCGGCGCCTTCGCCGGCCTGGTGCTGATGACGCTGCTCGGCCTGCCGTTCTGGATCGCCGTGCTCGCCGCGGTGGCCGCGATGGCGGTGTTCGGCGTCTTCGTCGAGCGCCTCGTCATCCGGCCGGTGCTGGGCCAGCCGGCCTTTTCGATCGTGATGCTGACGATCGGCATCGCCTACATCCTGCGCGGGCTGGTCACGATGGTGCCGGTCATCGGCACCGAGACGCACACGCTGCCGGTGCCGTACAAGGACCGCACGCTGCGCCTGGGCGAGCTGGTGCTGGCCTACGAGCAGCTGATCGTCATCGGCGCCACCGCCGGGCTCTGCCTCGCGCTGTACGCGCTGTTCCGCTACAGCAAGATCGGCATCGCGATGCAGGCCTCGTCGCAGAACCAGATCGCGGCCTACTACATGGGCATCCCGGTGCAGCGCCTGAACGGCCTGGTCTGGGGGCTGGCCGCGGCGGTGGCGGCGATCGCCGGCCTGCTGCTCGCGCCGATCACCTTCGTGCACGCGAACATGGGCTACATCGGCCTGAAGGCCTTCCCGGCGGCGGTGGTCGGCGGTTTCGGCAGCCTGCCCGGCGCGATCGTCGGCGGCCTGATCATCGGCGTGGTCGAGAGCCTGTCGGGCTTCTACCTGCCCGAGGGCTTCAAGGACATCGCGCCGTACATCGTCGTGCTGCTGATGCTGATGGTCAAGCCGAACGGGCTGTTCGGCGAGAAGCTGCGCAAGAAGGTCTGAAGGTCCGCGATGCGCTTCATCTTCAAGACCGACTACGCGCAGGACATCCGCATCGTCAAGCACGGCGGCCAGGCGTTCTGGTACGGCCTGCTCGGGCTGTTCCTGCTCGCCGCGCCGTGGCTGCTGTCGGAGTACATGCTGGCGCAGCTGGTGTTCGTGCTGATCTATGCCACGGTCGGGCTGGGGCTGATGCTGCTGGCCGGCTTCACCGGCCAGTTCTCGATCGGCCATGCCGCGTTCCTGGGCGTCGGCGCCTACGCGCAGGCGGTGCTGACGAATGCCGGCTGGCCGTTCCCGCTGGCGCTGGCCTGCGCCGCCGCGCTGTCGGCGATCGTCGGCATCGTCGTCGGTGTGCCGGCGCTGCGCGTCAAGGGCATCTACCTGGGCATCGCGACGCTGGCCTTCGGCTTCATCGTCGAAGAGGGCCTCGCGCGCTGGGAATCGGTGACCGGCGGCAATGCCGGCCTGCACGTCAAGTCGCCGGCGCTGTTCGGCTGGGTGCTGGACGGCAGCGTCGAGTTCTACTTCCTGTGCCTGGCGGTGGTGGTGCTGTGCACGCTGGCGATCCTGAACCTGCTGCGCTCGCCCACCGGCCGCGCCTTCGTCGCGATCCGCGATTCGGAGATCTCGGCGCAGAGCATGGGCATCCACCTCGCGCGCTACAAGACGATGTCGTTCGCGCTGTCGGCGGCGCTGGCCGGCATCGGCGGCGCGCTCTACGCGCACAAGATCAAGTTCCTGACGCCCGAGCAGTTCAGCATCATCCAGTCGATCGACCTGCTGCTGATGATCGTCGTCGGCGGGCTGGGCTCGATCCACGGCGTGTTCCTCGGTGCGATCTTCCTGATCACGATGCCGCAGCTGATCGCGGTCGGCAAGGACTACCTGCCGGAGTCGGTCGGGCAGTCGCCGGGCCTGCAGGCGGTGGTCTACGGCGCCGTGCTGGTGGCCTTCGTGCTGTTCGAGCCGCATGGCCTGTACGGCCGCTGGCTGAAGATGCGCACCTACCTGCAGATGTTCCCCTTCTACCGCGCGGGCATGTTCCGGCGGCAGAAGGCGTTCCAGAAGTCGGACCGATTGAAATGAGCGGCCCGCTGCTCAGCGCGCGCGACCTGACCGTCCGCTTCGGCGGCCTGGTGGCGGTGAACAAGGTCAGCTTCGAGGTGCGGCGCGGCGAGGTCTTCACGATCATCGGCCCGAACGGCGCGGGCAAGACGACCGTGTTCAACCTGATCAGCCGGATCTACCAGCCCACGGCCGGCGGCATCCGCTACGACGGCCTGGACCTGGTCGCGCAGCCGGCGCACGCCGTGGCCGCGCTCGGCATCGCGCGCACCTTCCAGAACATCGAGCTGTTCGAGTTCGCCAGCGTGCTGCAGAACCTGCTGATCGGCACCCACACGCACCGCCGCACCCGGCTCTGGCAGGACCTGCTGTTCACCCGGGCGGTGCGCCGGGCCGAGCTGGACGCAAGGCGCAAGGCCGAGGAGGTGATCGAATTCCTCGACCTGCAGCGCTACCGCGACCTGATGGTCGCCGGCCTGCCCTATGGCGTGCGCAAGGTGGTCGAGCTGGCGCGTGCGCTGTGCTGCGAGCCGAAGCTGCTGCTGCTGGACGAGCCGTCGTCGGGGCTGAACGTCGAGGAGACCGAGGACATGGCCTGGTGGATCCAGGACATCCAGCGCGACCTCGGCATCACCGTGCTGATGGTCGAGCACGACATGAGCCTGGTGTCGAAGGTGTCGGATCGCGTGCTGGCGATGAATCAGGGCGAGCTGCTCGCGATCGGCCGGCCCGAGGACGTGCAGTCGCACCCGGGCGTGATCGAGGCCTACCTCGGCAGCACCGACGACCTGAGCGCCCTGCGCCGGAGCGGGGCATGAGCGCGCCGGGCCGCTCCCAAGCGCTCATCCCGGAGCGCGCAGCGCGGAGGGGCGTGCGATGAGCGCCACGGCTGCACGCGACGATGACGTCATCCTGGCGCTGGCCAACGTCGAGAGCGCCTACGGGCCGATCAAGGCGATCCGCGGCGTGAGCCTGAAGGTGCGGCGCGGCGAGATCGTCACCGTGCTCGGCAGCAACGGCGCCGGCAAGAGCACGATCCTGAAGACGATCTCCGGCATCCTCGACCCGAACCGCGGCACGGTCACCTTCAAGGGGCAGAACATCACCGCGATGGACCCGTCGCTGATCGTGCGCATGGGGCTGAGCCACGTGCCCGAGGGGCGCGAGGTGTTCCCGCTGCTGTCGGTGCGCGACAACCTGCTGATGGGCGCCTATACCCGGCACGACCGCGACGCGGTCGCGCGCGACATGGAAATGGCCTACGCCTACTTCCCGATCCTGAAGGAAAGGGCCGCGCAGGATGCCGGCCTGCTGTCCGGCGGCCAGCAGCAGATGCTGGCGATCTCGCGCGCGCTGATGGCCGCGCCCGAGCTGATGCTGCTCGACGAGCCGAGCCTCGGGCTGTCGCCGAAGCTGACGCGCGAGATCTTCGAGATCGTCGTGCGCATCAACCGCGAGCGCGGCACCACGATGCTGCTGGTCGAGCAGAACGCGAACATGGCGCTGAACGTCGCCGACCACGGCTACGTGCTCGAGACCGGCCGCATCGTGATGGACGACACCTGCGCCGCCTTGCGCGAGAAGGAGGACATCCAGGAGTTCTATCTCGGCAAGAAGGACACCGGCGTGCGCGGCGAGCGGCGCTGGAAGAAGAAGAAGACCTGGCGATGAGCAGGCGCTCCCGCCCGGCCGTTCCGAAGGGAGCGCAGCGTCCCGCTTGGCGGGACCACGCGCCAGCGTGAGGGTGCAAAGGATGGCGAAGGACCCGCACCGCATCGTCACCGGCGAGGAGTTCGGCTACAAGGCCGACGTCCTGCCGTACCGCTCGGTCCCCGAGCTGTTCCGCCTGCGGGTGAAGGAGCTGGGCGACGCGACGATGATGCGCCAGAAGGAGCTGGGCATCTGGCAGGCCTACAGCTGGAACGCCGTGGCGCGCATCGTCGACGAGATCGGCGCCGGCCTGGTCAGCCTGGGCTTCGAGCCGGGCGAGGTGGCTTCGGTGCTCGCCAACACCTGCCGCGAATGGGTCTGGTGCGACCTGGCGGTGCAAAGTGCCGGCGGCGTCTGCAACGGCATCTATCCCACCGACGCGGCGTCGCAGGTCGAGTACCTGTGCAGCGATTCGCGCAGCGTCTACCTCTTCGTCGAGGACGACGAGCAGCTCGACAAGTACCTCGAGGTCGCCGACCGGCTGCCGTTGGTGCGGCGCGTGATCGTCTACGACATGGAGGGCCTGCAGACCTTCAGCGACCCGCGCGTGATCAGCCTCGACCGGCTGCGCGAGATCGGCCGCGAATACCTGCAGGGCCGGCCGAAGGTGCTGCAGGAGCGCAGCGCGGCGCGCGACCCGGGCGAGGTGGCGATCCTGGTCTACACCTCGGGCACCACCGGCCGGCCGAAGGGCGCGATGATCAGCCAGAACAACATCGTGGCGGTGCTGGGCGCGCTGTCGGCGACGCTGTTCGAAGGCGTGCCACGCGGCGGCGAGCGCATCGCCTTCCTGCCGCTGTGCCACATCGCCGAGCGCCTGATAGGCGCCTTCATCCCGCTCGAGCGCGGCTCGGTGGTGAACTACGTCGAGAATCCGGAGACGGTGTTCGAGAACCTGCGCGAAGTGCGGCCGCACCTGTTCTTCGCGGTGCCGCGGGTGTGGGAGAAGGTCTATTCGCAGGTGTCGATCGCGCTCAGCGAGGCCGACCGGCTGCAGCGCGCGGCCTATGGGCTGGCGTTCCAGATCGGCGGTGAAGTGGCGCAGTGCCGGCTCGAGAACCGCGAGCCGCCGGCGGGGCTGGCGCTGCGCTACAAGCTCGCGCGCTGGCTGGTGCTGGACAACGTCAAGCGCATGATCGGCATGGACCGGGTCGAGGTCGGCCTGACCGGCGCGGCGCCGATCTCGCCGGACCTGATCCGCTGGTTCCTGGCGCTCGGCATCCCGTTGCGCGAAGGCTGGGGCATGACCGAGACCTGCGGCGGCGGCACGATCACGCCGCGCTTTGGGCTGCGCCCGGGCAGCATCGGCCGGCCGGGGCCGGGCCTCGAGATGCGCATCGCCGAAGGCACGAACGAGATCCTGCTGCGCGGGCCGAACGTCATCCTCGGCTACCTGAACCTGCCGGAGAAGACGGCCGAGACCATCGATGCCGACGGCTGGCTGCACACCGGCGACGTGGGCCGCGTCGACGACGACGGCTACTTCTACATCACCGACCGGATGAAGGACATCATCATCACGGCCGGCGGCAAGAACATCACGCCCAGCGAAATCGAGAACGAGCTGAAGTTCTCGCCGTACATCACCGACGCGGTCGTGATCGGCGACAAGCGCCCGTACCTGGTCGTGCTGATCATGATCGACCAGGAGAACGTCGAGAAGTTCGCGCAGGACCGCGACATCCCGTTCGGCAACTATGCGAGCCTGACGCAGTCGAAGGAGGTCCAGGACCTGATCCAGGGCGAACTGGACCGCGTCAACGCCAAGTTCGCCCGGGTCGAGCAGATCAAGAAGTTCTACCTGCTGCAGAACCAGCTGACGGCCGAGGACGAGGAGCTGACGCCGACGATGAAGCTCAAGCGCAAGCTGGTCGAGAAGAAGTATGCCGAGGCCATCGAGGCCATGTACCGTTGACCCCACCCTGTCGAAGGAGACCGACGATGAAAGTGCACTTCACAGCCGCCGCCGCGGCGCTCGCGCTGCTGGCCGGCGGCGCCCACGCCCAGCAGGGCGTCAGCAAGGACGAGATCCTGGTCGGCACGATCCAGGACCTGTCCGGGCCGGTGGCCGCCTTCGGCAAGGCAGTGCGCCAGGGCATGCTGCTGCGCATCGACGAGATCAACGAGCAGGGCGGCATCCACGGCCGCAAGCTCAAGCTGATCGCAGAGGACAACGGCTACGACCCGAAGAAGGCCGTGCTCGCGGCGCAGAAGCTGGTCAACCAGGACAAGGTGTTCATCGTCGCCGGCCACATCGGCACGCCGATGAACAACGCGGCGATGCCGGTGCAGTTCGAGAAGAACGTCGTCAACTTCCTGCCGGTGACCGCGGCGCGCGAGATGTACGAGCCCTTCAACCGGCTGAAGTACTCGTTCGCGGTGACCTACTACGACCAGATGCGGACCTGGCTGCCGAAGCTGGCCAAGGAGAAGAACGCGAAGAAGGTCTGCGTGCACTACCAGGACGACGAGTTCGGCCTCGAGGTCGTGCGCGGCGCCGAGGCCGGGCTGAAGACGATCAACATGGAGCTGGCCGAGCGCACGACCTACAAGCGCGGCGCGACCGACTTCTCGTCGCAGGTGGCCAAGCTGAAGGGCGCCGGCTGCGACCTGGTCGTGCTCGGCACGATCATCCGCGAGACCCTCGGCACGATCGGTGAGTCGCGCAAGACAGGCTTCAGCCCGACCTTCCTCGGTTCGAGCGCGGCCTACACCGAGCTGATCCACAAGCTCGGCGGCCCGGCGATGAACGGGCTGTACGCGTCGATGACGTCGCAGGTGCCGTACCTGGACGAGGCCTCGCAGCCGCTGCGCTTCTGGGCGACGAAGTACAAGACCAGGTTCAACGACGACCCGACGGTGTTCTCGGCCTACGGCTACGCGATCATCGACGCCTTCGCCAAAGCCGCGAGCAAGGCCGGCCCGAGCCTGAGCACCGACAGCTTCATCAAGGCCATGGACACGATGACCTTCCCGCCGGACATCTTCGGCGCTCCGGAGATGACCTTCTCGGCGACCAAGCGGCTGGGCAGCGACTCGTCGCGCCTGTCGCAGATCGTCGACGGCAAGTGGAAGGTGGTGGGGCAATACGCGAGACCCTGAACGCGGGTCCCCGGTGATCCGAAGCGGCCGCCTCCGGGCGGCCGCTGCGCTTGCGCGCGCCCGGATAATCCGGTGCCGTGACGACGGACGAATGGCTCACGGTCGAATCGCTCGACCTCGAGGCGCGCGGCGTGGCCCGGCGCGCCGACGGCAAGGTGGTGTTCATCGAGGGCGCCTTGCCTGGCGAGCAGGTGCGCTGCCAGGTCGGCCGGCGCAAGAACCACTGGGAACAGGGCACGCTGACCGAATTGCGGCGCGAAAGCGCACAGCGGGTGCGGCCGGCGTGCCCGCACTTCGGCCTGCATGCCGGCGCCTGCGGCGGCTGCAAGATGCAGCATCTGCATCCGGTTGCCCAGGTGGCGGTCAAGCAGCGGGTGCTCGAGGACAGCCTGTGGCACCTGGGCAAGGTGCGGCCGGCGCGGATGCTGCGGCCGATCGAGGGCCCGGCCTGGGGTTACCGGCAGCGGGCTCGGCTGTCGGTGCGCCACGTCGTGAAGAAGGGCGCGGTGCTGGTCGGCTTCCACGAGCGCAAGTCGCGCTACGTGGCCGACATGACGCATTGCCCGGTGCTGCCGCCGCGGGTGGAGGCGCTGCTGCTGCCGCTGCGTGAATTGGTCGCGTCGATGGACGAGCGCGACCGGCTGCCGCAGATCGAGGTCGCGGTCGGCGACGCGACGGTGGCGCTGGTATTGCGCCACCTGGCGCCGCTCGGGCTGGCGGACCTGCAGCGGCTGCGCGACTTCGGCCGGGGCCACGGGGTGCAGTGGTGGCTGCAGCCGAAGGGACCGGACAGCGTGCAGCCGCTGGGCCCCGACGACACCGAGTTGCACTACGCGCTGCCGGAGTTCGGCGTCGTCATCCGGTTCCTGCCGACCGACTTCACGCAGGTCAACGGCGCGATCAACCGCGTGCTCGTGGTGCGGGCCGTGCAACTGCTCGGCGTGCAGCCGACCGACCGGGTCATCGACTGGTTCTGCGGCCTCGGCAACTTCAGCCTGCCGCTGGCGCGGCTGGCGGCCGAGGTGATCGGCATCGAGGGCAGCCCCGCGCTGGTTCGGCGTGCGCAGGACAACGCCGGCGACAACGGGCTGGCCGGGCGGGCGCGCTTCGAGGTGCGCAACCTGTTCGAGATGGGTGCCGACGCGCTGCGCGCGCTCGGCAGCGCCGGCCGCTGGCTGGTCGATCCGCCGCGCGAAGGCGCGTTCGCGCTCGCCAGGGCGCTGGCCGACCTGAACGAGGCGCCGGCGGCCGGCTGGGAGCCGCCGCGGCGCATCGTCTATGTCAGCTGCAACCCGGCGACGCTGGCGCGCGACGCCGGGTTGCTGGTGCACCGGGGTGGCTACCGGCTCGGGGCGGCCGGCGTGGTCAACATGTTCCCGCACACCGCGCACGTCGAGAGCATCGCGGTTTTCGACCGGGTCGAGCCATAGGCGTCCGTCGGACGCACGACGAGAAACGGGGCCCGAGGGCCCCGTTGTCGCTGCCGCGGATGCGGGTTCAGTCGCTGCTGTTGCCGCCGAAGATGCCGAGCAGCGCGAGCAGGCTCTGGAAGACGTTGTACAGGCTCAGGTACACGCCCAGGGTCGCGCTGATGTAGTTCGTCTCGAGCCCGTCCTGCACGCGCTTCAGGTCGTGCAGGATGAAGGCCGAGAAGATGCCGATCGCCAGCACGCACAGCGTGATCATCAGCGGGCCGGACTGGAAGAAGACGTTCGCGATGCCGGCCACGAGCAGCATGATCGCGCCGATGAACAGCCACTTGCCCATCGCCGACAGGTCGCGCTTGATCACCGTGGACAGCGAGGCCATGCCGAGGAAGATCGCGCCGGTGCCGGCGAAGGCGGTCATGATCAGGCTGGCGCCGTTGTTCAGGCCGAGCACGACGCCGATCAGCCGCGCCAGCATCAGGCCCATGAAGAACGTGAAGCCGAGCAGCACCGGCACGCCGGCGGCCGAGTTCTTGGTCTTCTCGATCGCGAACATGAAGCCGAAGGCGCCGACCAGGAACACGACCAGACCGATGCCGGGCGACATCGCGGCGGCCAGGCCGGTCGACACCCCGATCCAGGCGCCCAGAACGGTGGGCACCATCGACAGCGCGAGCAGCCAGTAGGTATTGCGCAGCACGCGGTTGCGTTGGGCAGCCAGCGCGCCGGATCCGACCGAGCCGTAGGCGGTTTGCAGACTGGAATTCATTCGATCTCCATCGAGGTGTTGGTGGGGAACGGCGGGATAGATTCGCGCCGCGCATTCTAGTTCCCCACCTTTTCGGTCGGGATCCGGGGAAATCACGCCCGATCGGCAGCGGCCGGCCGGCGCGCGGGCGGCGGCGGGACCGGCGTGGCCGCAGGAAGGGCTGCGGCTACAATCCACCTCCGATCCCGCCACCTGCCGGGCTCGCCGAACCCCCCGATTCGACCGAATCTGCGCTGCCGGACAACGGCCAGCCGGGAGCGTTGCTGAGCCCGCGACACCCGGAGTGCGCCGCTTGTTGCCCGACCTGCCCCCCGCCCTGCTCGCCCTCGCGGATGGTTCGGTCTTTTCCGGGCACTCGATCGGCGCGGCCGGGCACACGGTCGGCGAGGTGGTCTTCAACACCGCGCTCACCGGCTACCAGGAGATCCTGACCGACCCGAGCTACTGCCGGCAGATCGTCACGCTGACCTATCCGCACATCGGCAACACCGGCGTCAACGACGAGGACCTCGAGTCGGGCCGGGTCCAGGCCGCCGGGCTGGTGGTGCGTGACCTGCCGGTGCGCGCGTCGAGCTTCAGGCGGACCGCCGATCTGTCGGACTGCCTGCGCGCCGAGGGCACGGTCGCGATCGCCGGCATCGACACGCGGCGGCTGACGCGGCTGCTGCGCTCCGGCGGCGCGCAGAACGGCTGCATCGCCGCCTTTGCCCCGGGCGCTGCCCCCGGGGATGCCGAGGCGGCGGCGGCGGTTCGGCGGGCGCGCGAGGCGCCGTCGATGGCCGGCCAGGACCTGGCGCAGGTGGTGTCGACCGCCGAAGCCTACGCCTGGGCCCAGACCGAGTGGCGGCTGGGCGACGGTTACGGCGAGCAGGCCGCGGCGCAGCGGCACGTGGTCGCCTACGACTTCGGCGTCAAGCGCAACATCCTGCGCATGCTTGCCGGCCGCGGCTGCCGGATCACGGTCGTGCCGGCCACGACGCCGGCAGCCGACGTGCTCGCGCTGCGGCCGGACGGCGTGTTCCTTTCCAACGGCCCCGGCGACCCCGAGCCCTGCGCCTACGCGATCCGCGCGGTCGGCGAACTCGTCGACCGCGGCCTGCCGACCTTCGGCATCTGTCTCGGGCACCAGATCCTGGCGCTGGCTTCCGGCGCGAGGACCTTCAAGATGAAATTCGGCCACCACGGCGCGAACCACCCGGTGAAGGACCTCGACACCGGCCGCGTGTCGATCACCAGCCAGAACCACGGCTTCGCCGTGGACGAGGCGTCGCTGCCGGCCAACCTGCGGGCGACGCATCGCAGCCTGTTCGACGGCACGCTGCAAGGCCTGCAGCGCACCGACCGGCCGGCCTTCTGCTTCCAGGGCCATCCGGAAGCGAGCCCCGGGCCGCACGACATCGGCTACCTGTTCGACCGCTTCGTCGCGCTGATGGACGAGCATGGCCCCCGAGCGCGCACCTTCGGTGCGACGCGTCCCCCCGACGGGGAGGATTCTCCCTCGGCACGGCCCGGCGGGAGGACGCATGCCTAAGCGCACCGACCTGCAGTCGATCCTGATCATCGGCGCCGGGCCGATCGTCATCGGCCAGGCCTGCGAGTTCGACTACTCCGGCGCCCAGGCCTGCAAGGCGCTGCGCGAGGAGGGCTACCGCGTCGTGCTGGTGAACAGCAACCCGGCGACGATCATGACCGACCCGGGCATGGCCGACGCGACCTACATCGAGCCGATCACCTGGCCCGTGGTCGAACGCATCATCGCCGAGGAGCGCGCGTCGCATCTGCACGAGCGCATGGCCGTGCTGCCGACGATGGGCGGGCAGACGGCGTTGAACTGTGCGCTCGACCTGCACCGCCACGGCGTGCTGGCGAAGTACGGCGTGGAGATGATCGGCGCCAACGAGCAGGCGATCGAGAAGGCCGAGGACCGGCAGAAGTTCAAGGAGGCGATGACCTCGATCGGCCTGGGCTCGGCGCGCAGCGGCATCGCACACTCGCTGGACGAGGCGCACGCGGTGCAGCGGCGGATCGCGGCCGAGGTCGGCGGCACCGGCTTCCCGGTGGTGATCCGGCCGAGCTTCACGCTCGGCGGCACCGGCGGCGGCATCGCCTACAACCCGGAGGAGTTCGAGGCGATCTGCAGGCGCGGGCTCGACCTGTCGCCGACGAACGAACTGCTGATCGAGGAGAGCCTGATCGGCTGGAAGGAGTTCGAGATGGAGGTGGTCCGCGACCGCGCGGACAACTGCATCATCGTCTGCTCGATCGAGAACCTGGATCCGATGGGCATCCACACCGGCGACTCGATCACGGTCGCGCCGGCGCAGACGCTGACCGACAAGGAATACCAGCTGATGCGCAACGCGTCGATCGCGATCCTGCGCGAGATCGGCGTCGACACCGGCGGCTCGAACGTGCAGTTCGCGATCGACCCGAACAGCGGCCGGATGATCGTGATCGAGATGAACCCGCGCGTCAGCCGCTCGTCGGCGCTGGCGTCCAAGGCCACCGGCTTCCCGATCGCGAAGGTCGCGGCCAAGCTGGCGGTCGGCTACACGCTCGACGAGCTGAGGAACGACATCACCGGCGGCGCGACGCCGGCGAGCTTCGAGCCGAGCATCGACTACGTGGTGACCAAGGTGCCGCGTTTCGCGTTCGAGAAGTTCCGCGAGGCCGACCCGCACCTGGGCACGCAGATGAAGTCGGTGGGCGAGGTGATGGCCATCGGCCGCACCTTCCAGGAGAGCCTGCAAAAGGCGCTGCGCGGGCTGGAGACCGGGATCGACGGGCTGAACGAACGTTCGACCGACCGCGACGAGATCATCGAGGAGATCGGCGAGGCCGGGCCCGAGCGGCTGCTGTACGTGGCCGACGCGTTCCGCATCGGCCTGACGCTGGACGAGGTCTTCGACGAGACCGCGATCGACCCGTGGTTCCTGGCGCAGATCGAGCAGATCGTCGGCACCGAACGGGCGCTGGCCGGGCGCACGCTCGACAGCCTGACGACCGACGAGTTGCGCTTCCTGAAGCGGCAGGGCTTCTCGGACAAACGGCTCGGCTTCCTGCTGCGCAGCAACCAGCACGAGCTGCGCCGGCGGCGGCAAGCGCTCGGCGTGCGGCCGGTCTACAAGCGGGTGGACACCTGCGCCGCCGAGTTCGCGACACCCACCGCGTACCTGTACTCCTGCTACGAGACGGTCGACGGCGAGTGCGAAGCCGCGCCGACCGATCGGCGCAAGATCATGGTGCTCGGCGGCGGTCCGAACCGCATCGGCCAGGGCATCGAGTTCGACTACTGCTGCGTGCACGCGGCGCTGGCGATGCGCGAGGACGGGTTCGAGACCATCATGGTCAACTGCAACCCGGAGACCGTGTCGACCGACTACGACACCAGCGACCGGCTGTACTTCGAGCCGGTGACGCTCGAGGACGTGCTCGAGATCGTCGCGGTCGAGAAGCCCGAGGGCGTGATCGTGCAGTACGGCGGCCAGACGCCGCTGAAGCTCGCGCTCGACCTCGAGGCGAACGGCGTGCCGATCATCGGCACCAGCCCCGACTCGATCGACATCGCCGAGGACCGCGAACGCTTCCAGCAGCTGCTGCACGAGTTGGGCCTGAAGCAGCCGCCGAACCGCACCGCGCGCACCGAGGAGCAGGCGCTCGCGCTCGCGCACGAGATCGGCTATCCGCTGGTCGTGCGGCCGAGCTACGTGCTCGGCGGCCGCGCGATGGAGATCGTGCACGGCGACAAGGACCTCGAGCGCTACATGCGCGAGGCGGTGCGCGTGAGCGAGAAGAGCCCGGTGCTGCTCGACCGCTTCCTCGACGATGCGATCGAGGTCGATGTCGATGCCTTGTGCGACGGCACCGAGGTGATGATCGGCGGCATCATGGAGCACATCGAGGCCGCCGGCATCCACAGCGGCGACTCGGCCTGCTCGTTGCCGCCGTACTCGCTGTCGGCGGCGATCCAGGACGAGCTGCGACGGCAGACGGTGCGCATGGGCAAGGCGCTGAAGGTCGTCGGCCTGATGAACGTGCAGTTCGCGATCCAGGGGGAGGGCGACGACGCCGTCGTCTACGTGCTCGAGGTCAACCCGCGTGCGTCGCGCACGGTGCCCTTCGTGTCGAAGGCCACCGGCCAGCCGCTGGCGAAGATCGCGGCGCGCTGCATGGCCGGGCAGCGCCTGCGCGACCAGCGGGGCGCGGGCGGCCGGGCGCCGCACGAGGTGATTCCGCCGTACTTCAGCGTCAAGGAAGCGGTGTTCCCGTTCAACAAGTTCCCCGGCGTCGACCCGGTGCTCGGGCCCGAGATGCGTTCCACCGGCGAGGTGATGGGATCGGGCGCAACCTTCGCCGAGGCGATGCTGAAGAGCCAGCTCGGCGCCGGCTCGCGCCTGCCCGACAAGGGCACCGTGGTGCTGACGGTGAAGAACGCCGACAAGGCGCGTGCGGTCAAGGTTGCCGGCGACCTGGTCGCGCTCGGCTTCCAGGTGGTCGCGACCAGAGGCACCGCGGCGGCGATCGCAGAGGCCGGGCTGCCGGTGAAGACCATCAACAAGGTCAAGGACGGCCGGCCGCACATCGTCGACATGGTCAAGGCCGGCGAGATCCAGCTCGTCTTCACCACCGTCGACGAGACGCGCACCGCGATCGCCGACACGCGCCACATCCGCACCGCCGCGCTGGCCCACCGCATCACCTACTACACGACGATGGCCGGCATCGAGGCGGCGACCGAGGCGCTGAAGCACGACGAGGACCTGAGCGTGCGCTCGCTGCAGGCGCTGCACGCCGGACTCGCGTAGACTTTCGGCGAACACACCGCCGCCGCCGCCCCGCGTCACCACGCGGCCGAGTTGCGGCGGTTTCACTTTGGCAGGGACGAACAGCGATGGGCACCATTCCACTGACGCGCCGCGGCAGCGAGAAATTGAAGCAGGAACTGCAGCGGCTGAAGACGGTCGAGCGCCAGGCCGTGATCCGCGCGATCGCCGACGCGCGCGCGCAGGGCGACCTGTCGGAGAACGCCGAGTACGACGCGGCGAAGGACAAGCAGGGCTTCATCGAGGGCCGGATCCTCGAGATCGAGGCCAAGCTGGCGGCGGCGCAGGTGATCGATCCGAGCACGGTGGAGGCCGACGGCCGGGTGGTGTTCGGCTCGACGGTCGACCTCGAGGACGAAGCCAGCGGCGAACGCGTGACCTACCAGATCGTCGGCGAGGACGAGGCCGACCTGAAGCAGGGCCTGATCTCGATCGCCAGCCCGATCGCGCGCGCGCTGATCGGGCGCTCGGCCGGGGATGTGGCCGAGGTGCGCGCGCCGGGCGGGTTGCGGCACTACGAGGTGATCGAGGTGCGCTACGTCTGATGGCGCGGCGCCTCGCGGGCCTGGTCGCCGCGCTCTGGGCCGGGCTGCTGCTCGCGGTGGCCGGGATCGCGACGCCGGCGGCCTTCGCGCTGCTGCCGCGCGCGGACGCCGGCCGCATCGCCGCGCGCGTGCTGGCGCAAGAGGCCTGGCTCAGCCTCGCGCTGGCGGCGCTGCTCGGGCTGCTGCTGTGGCGCGCTGCGGCCGGTCGCAGCCCGCTCGGAGCGGTCGCGGCCACTGCCGTGTTGACGGGGCTCGGCTGGTTCGGCGTGCA
>JAFLDG010000062.1 GCA_017302495.1 Burkholderiales bacterium | reverse complement strand
TTCGGGCCGCGCTCAAGCGTCGGCAGGCGCCGGGTCGGCGACTGCGGCGCGGGCGACGCGGAACCAGCGCACGGCGCCGGCGCGCGCGAGCATCACCGAGAAGCGCAGGCCGCCCAGGTCGACCGCCTCGCCGCGGCGCGGCACATGGCCGAGATGATCGGCGACCAGCCCGCCGATGGTCTCGAAGCCGTCCTCGGGCAGGTGCAGGCCGAAGGCGCCGTTGACCGCGGCGATCGTCGCATCGCCGGCCACGCGGTGGCTGCCGTCGGCCAGCGTGTAGATGCCGCTGTCGGCCTCGGCCTCGTCGAACTCGTCCTCGATCTCGCCGACGATCTCCTCGAGCACGTCCTCGATCGTGATCAGGCCCGCGGTCTGGCCGAACTCGTCGATCACGATCGCGAGGTGGTTGCGGTTGCTGCGGAAGTCGCGCAGCAGCTCGTTCAGCCGCTTGCTCTCGGGCACGAACACCGCCGGCCGCAGCAGCGTGCGCAGGTTCAGCTCGGGCGCGCGCTGCAGCTTCAGCAGGTCCTTCGCCATCAGGGTGCCGATGACGTTGTCGCGCGCGCCCTCGTAGACCGGGAAGCGCGAGTGCGCGGTCTCGATGACGACGCCGAGCAGTTCGTCGTAGGGCGCGTCGATGTCGAGCAGGTCCATCCGGGGTGCGGCGACCATCACGTCCCCGGCGCTCATGTCGGCGATGCGCAGCACCCCCTCGAGCATCTGCCGCGATTCCGGCTCGATCAGCTCGCGCTCCTCGGCGTCGGCCAGCGTGGCCAGCAGTTCGGCGCGGGAGTCGGGGCCCGGCGAGATGAACTCGACCAGGCGCTCGAGGAGGGATCGCTTGTCGGCGCCCGGGCGCGCGTGCCGGCTGGGCGAGGGGTCGGACACGGGCGGTGTCGGGAGTGGGGGCAGGCGAAGAATACCCCACGGACGGACGGGTCCTCGACTACGATGGCGCATCGCCCGATGCGCCGCTGCCAGGCCACTGCCGTGCCGCCGGCACCGATCCTGCGCCTGGCCTGGATTGAAGGCCGGCGCCGTGGCCCCATATCCTTCGGTCTCGCGCCGCAACCACCCCCCACCTCATGTCGCAAGCCCTGATCCCCGCCACCATCCTCACCGGCTTCCTCGGCTCGGGCAAGACCACGTTGCTCAAGCGGGTGCTGACCGAGGCCCACGGCCAGAAGATCGCCGTGATCGAGAACGAATTCGGTGCCGAGAACATCGACAACGAGATCCTTGTCCAGGACAACCAGGAGCAGATCGTCCAGCTGAACAACGGCTGCGTCTGCTGCACGATCCGCGAAGACCTGCGCACGACCCTTGCCGACCTGGCACAGCGCAAGCGCAAAGGCGAGCTGGACTTCGAGCGCGTCGTGATCGAGACCACCGGCCTGGCCGATCCGGGCCCGGTCGCGCAGACCTTCTTCATGGACGACGAGATCGCCGAGACCTACCTGCTCGACTCGATCCTGACGCTGGTCGACGCCAAGCATGCCGAGTCCCAGCTCGATACGCGGCAGGAGGCGCGTCGCCAGGTCGGTTTCGCCGACCAGATCTTCATCAGCAAGAGCGACCTGGTCAGCGGCGACGAGGTCGACGCGCTGGTCCATCGCCTGAAGCACATGAACCCGCGCGCACCGCAACGCAAGGTGCACTTCGGCGAGGTGCCGATCGCCGAGGTCTTCGACCTGCGCGGCTTCAACCTGAACGCCAAGCTCGAGATCGACCCGGAGTTCCTGGCCGCCGCCGACGACCACGACCACGGCCATCACCACGATCACGATCACGATCACGAGCACGAGCATGCGCATGAGCACGGCGAGCACTGCGACCATCCGCACCATCATCACCACGACGACGACGTCAAGTCCTTCGTCTTCCAGGCCGACAAGCCGATGAACCCGGCCAAGCTCGAGGACTTTCTCGGCGCGATCGTCCAGGTCTACGGCCCGAAGCTGCTGCGCTACAAGGGCGTGCTGCACATGAAGGGCAGCGACCGCAAGGTCATCTTCCAGGGGGTGCACCAGCTGATGGGCAGCGATCTCGGCCCGAAGTGGGCACCCGGGGAGAAGAAGGTCAGCAGGATGGTGTTCATCGGCATCGACCTGCCCAGGGACATCCTGGTGCAGGGTCTGGAGCAGTGCGTCGGCTGAGGGTCTCGGCGGGAGCCGCCGCAGCGTCCGGGCGTGGCCGCGCCGCCGGCTCCCGGCCGGCTTGTGCGCCGGGCTTCACGACCTCGGGGACGGGGGGGTAAAACGGCCGTTCGGCGCATTTCCACGTGGCTACAATCCGCGCGCCCGAACCGTCCCCGGCGGCCCGCAGCCGCTGGCCCTGGCGCCAGATTTCCTGGAAGCGAAGCGTTCGAAGGCAAGGAGACCCCAGTGACCAAGACACCGGCCAAGGGCACCGTGGCCGCTGCGAGGAAGGTCCCCGCCAAGGCCGCCCAGACAACGACCGTGCCCACCAAGACCCCCACCCCCCCCGCCAAGTCGTCGGCTCGCCCGTCGTCCGCGCCGGCACCGATCGGCAACCGCTTCACCGACCGTTTTGCGCCGGCGCGCGCGCCGGTTCGCAGCTACGCCGACGATGCCGAAGCGCAGCGCCCGGCCGCGAAGGTCGACCCCAAGCTGGCCAACGCCTGGAAGACCAAGTCGGCCGACGAGCTGACCGAGGCCGAGATCCTGGCGATGCCGGACAGCGAGTACATGAACGAGAAGCAGCGCGAGTTCTTCCGCCTGCGCCTGCTGCGTCAGAAGAACGATCTGCTGTCCAACGCCGACGAGACCACCGAGCACCTGCGCGAGGACACCTCGATCGTGCCCGACCCGGCGGATCGCGCGACGATCGAGGAGGAGCATGCGCTCGAGCTGCGCACCCGCGACCGCGAGCGCAAGCTGCTGAAGAAGATCGGCCAGTCGCTCGCGCGCGTCGAGTCCGGCGACTACGGCTACTGCGACGAGACCGGCGAGCCGATCGGGCTGGCCCGGCTGCTCGCGCGGCCGACCGCGACCCTCTCGCTCGAGGCGCAGCAGCGCCGCGAGATGAAGCAGAAGATGTTCGGTGACTGAGCTGGTGGACCCGACCGCGCCGCCGCCGGGTCGCGCGCCCCTCGGTCCCGGCGCACCGCGCGCGACCTGATGGCCGAAGGCGAGAGCTTCTTCCGCAAGGTCGTCCGCTTCGTGGCCAACCCGGCCACGGACTGGGCCGATCTGGCTTCCAAGCAGGAAGATTCGCGCGAGTTCGAGCTCGAGAAGTCCGAGCTCAAGGCCATGGTCGAGCGCAAGCGGCGCAACGATTTCGTGCGCAAGCGCGAGTTCGACATGCTGCGCAAGGTGCGGCGCGAAGGCCTGACGCCGGAGCAGCTGCAGGCCCTGGGTTCGGCCCGGGTCGACGACTCCGAGGCGCGCCAGTCGGAGAGTGCTGCGGCCAAGCCCGACGGCGGCGTCAAGGCGAAGATCGACGAGATCGAGAAGCAGATGGAGGTCGGCGGCTTCGGGTCCTCGGGCCGCCACAGCACCGGGTTCTCGAGCGCACCGACCGAACCCGCCGTGCTGGCGCGCTCCGGGCTGCCGCCGCCGTCGGGGTCGCAGCGCCTCGCGCCGGCCGTGGCCGGCGCGGGTGGCGGGGAGGTGCTGCCGGCGTTGCCGCCGCTGCCGGACCTGGACCTGTCGCCGGCCGACGAGCCGCCGGCGCGGGCCGGCGCGCCCGGCCTGCCGCCGCTCGCGCCACCGACCCCGGTGGTTCCGATGGCCCCGCTGGCGCCGCTCGCCGCGCTGGCGCTCGGCACCGGCGACGACGCCCTCGGCGGCCTGAACCAGCGCTTCGGTGTCGAGGTCAGCGAAGTCGTGCACGACCCGGAGCTGGACGAGGCGGTCATCGCCTTTGCCAACGCCGACTTCTCGCTGTGCGAGCAGGCGCTGGTGCAGCTGACCGGCTCCGGCGGCGTGCGCTCGCAGCATGCCGAGACCTGGCTCGTGCTGTTCGACCTGTACCGGGCCACCGGCGAGCAGCCCCGCTTCGAGGCCCTGGCCGGCGACTACGCGCACCAGTTCGGCTGGTCGGCGCCGCAGTGGTTCTCGCTGCCGAAGCTGGTGGCCGAGGCCGTGGCCGAGTCGAGCCATGGCGAGCTGACGGGCCCGGGCGGCCCGCAGGGCGAGGTCGGCTGGGTCTGCCCCGAACGGCTCGACCTCGAGGCGGTGGCCCAGTTGCGCTCGCAGACGCTGCAGATGCCGCTGCCGTGGGCCTTCGACTGGAGCGCGCTGCGGGTCCTCGAGCCGGAGGCGGCCACGCAGCTGTCGTCGCTGTTCCGGCATTGGAGCAAGCAGCCGCTCGAGATGCACTGGCTGGGCGGCGACAACCTGTTCTCGGTGCTGCAGGAGGCGGCACCGACCGGCGTGCGCGACGCCGACCCGGCCTTCTGGCAGGCCCGGCTCGATGCGCTGAAGCTCGCCAACCGCGCCGACCAGTTCGACGAGGCGGCCATCGACTACTGCGTCACCTACGAGGTCTCGCCGCCGTCTTGGGAACACACGCGCTGTGCCGTGCGCATCAGCGGTTCGGGCCTGCACACGCACACGCCGCCGCTGTCGCTGGTCAGC
The DNA here is from genome assembly GCA_017302495.1 of Burkholderiales bacterium. Classification (GTDB taxonomy): domain Bacteria; phylum Pseudomonadota; class Gammaproteobacteria; order Burkholderiales; family Burkholderiaceae_C; genus Rubrivivax. The sequence continues at coordinate 10,525 of JAFLDG010000062.1, read as the reverse complement.
GAGGTGTCCACCGGCTTCATGGAGTCGGGCCTGGTCGACGAGGCGCCCGCGGGCACGCAGGTGGCCAGCATCGAGCTGTCGGGCCAGCTGGTCGGCGACATCAGCGAGACGCTGAACCGGCTCACCAGCCGGCTCGGCTCGGCGCAGGTGGTGCAGGTGTCGTGCGCCCGGCTGATCCGGGTCGACTTCATCGCCGCCGGCGACCTGCTGAACTGGGTGCTGGTGCGCCGCGGCGAGGGCCGCAGCGTGCACTTCGTCGATGCCCACCGGCTGGTCGCGCTGTTCTTCGGCGCGATGGGCATCAACGAACACGCACGCGTACAGGTGCGCAAGGTCTGACGCACGGCAGCATCGCCGGCGCCGGCGATGGCGATGGCGATGGCGATGGCGATGGCGATGGCGATGGCGATGGCGATGGCGATGGCGATGGCGATCGGCGCGCGGGAAGTTGGCCACAATCGGGCTCCGCTCGCTTCGTCGCACGATCATGTCCAGCCCGAACCCCGCGCCGGTCTTCCACGGCACGACGATCCTCAGCGTGCGCCGCGGCCGGCAGGTGGCGCTCGGCGGCGACGGCCAGGTCACGCTCGGTTCGATCGTCGTCAAGGCCACGGCGCGCAAGGTGCGCAAGCTCTACCGCGACCAGGTGCTGGCCGGTTTCGCCGGCGCCACCGCCGACGCGTTCACGCTGTTCGAGCGCTTCGAGGCCAAGCTCGAGAAGCACCAGGGTCACCTGGTGCGCGCCGCGATCGAACTGACGAAGGACTGGCGCACCGACCGCGTGCTGCGCCGGCTCGAGGCGATGCTCGCGGTGGCCGACCGCGAGGCGTCGCTGATCGTCACCGGCAACGGCGACGTGCTCGAGCCGGAGCAAGGCATCGTCGCGATCGGCTCCGGCGGCGCGTACGCCCAGGCCGCGGCGCGCGCGCTGCTCGAGCACACCGCGCTGGCGCCGGCCGAGATCGTCAAGCAGTCGCTCGCCATCGCCGGCGACCTGTGCATCTACACCAATCAGCAGCACACGATCGAGACGCTCGAATGAGCCAGATGACGCCGCAGGAGATCGTCTCCGAACTCGATCGCCACATCGTCGGGCAGGCGCAGGCCAAGCGCGCGGTGGCGATCGCGCTGCGCAACCGCTGGCGCCGGCAGCAGGTGGCCGAGCCGATGCGCGGCGAGATCACGCCGAAGAACATCCTGATGATCGGGCCCACCGGCGTCGGCAAGACCGAGATCGCGCGCCGGCTGGCGCGGCTGGCCGACGCGCCGTTCGTCAAGGTCGAGGCGACCAAGTTCACCGAGGTCGGCTACGTCGGCAAGGACGTGGACAGCATCGTGCGCGACCTGGTCGACGTGGCGGTGAAACAGGAACGCGAGCTGCAGATGAAGCGCAAGCGCACCCTCGCCGAGGACGCAGCCGAGGAGCGCGTGCTCGACATCCTGGTCCCGCCGCCGCGGGCCGAGTTCGGGCTGGCCTCGAGCCCGCCGACCGACAACACCGCGCGCCAGGTGATGCGCAAGCGCCTGCGCGAGGGCACGCTCGACGACCGCGAGATCGAGGTCGACCTGGCCGAGTCGCGGCCGGCGCTCGAGATCCTCGGCCCGCAGGGCATGGAGGAGATGGCCGAGCAGCTGAAGGGGCTGTTCTCGTCGCTGGGCCAGGGCAAGCGCAGGACGCGCAAGCTGAAGATCGGCGAGGCGCTGAAGCTGCTGGTGGAGGAGGAGGCGGCCAAGCTCGTGAACGAGGACGAGATCAAGGCCCACGCGCTGGCCAATGCCGAAGGCAACGGCATCGTCTTCATCGACGAGATCGACAAGGTGGCGTCGCGCAGCGAGGTCGGCGGCGCCGACGTGAGCCGCCAGGGCGTGCAGCGCGACCTGCTGCCGCTGGTCGAGGGTACCTCGGTGAACACCAAGTACGGCATGGTGCGCACCGACCACATCCTGTTCATCGCCTCCGGCGCGTTCCACCTGGCCAAACCGAGCGACCTGATCCCCGAACTGCAGGGGCGCTTTCCGATCCGCGTCGAACTCGGCTCGCTCAGCGTCGACGACTTCGAGGCGATCCTGACGCGCACGCACGCGAGCCTGATCAAGCAGTACCAGGCACTGCTGGCGACCGAAGGCGTGACGCTGGAGATCGCACCCGAGGCCATCCGGCGGCTGGCGCAGATCGCGCACGACGTGAACGAGAGCACCGAGAACATCGGCGCCCGTCGCCTCGCCACCGTCATGGAGCGGCTGCTCGACGAGGTGAGCTTCGATGCGCCGAACCGCGACGGGCAGACCGTGCACGTCGATGCCGCGCAGGTCGATGCCCGGCTCGCCGAGCTGGCGAAGAACGAGGACCTGTCGCGCTACATCCTGTAGCGCGCCGCCTTCAGCGGCCGAGCCGCTCGGTCTGGATGTGCAGCAGGCCGTCGAAGATCAGCGTTTCGACGGTCTCGAACGCCAGATCGGTGATCGGTGCGAGTTTGGTGGCAGCGCCGCCGGTCATGAACAGCGCCGGCTCCACGCCGGTGCGGGCGAGCAGCTTGCGGTACTGACGCTCGATCGCGCCGGCGATCGCGTTCGCCCCCCCGCTCATCAGTGCATCGCTGGTGTTGGTCGGGAAGTCCACGACCTCGCCGGTGGGCACCTTCAGGCCGGCCGTGCCCATCTCGAGCGCCTTCAGCATCAGACCGAAACCGGGCAGGATGAGGCCGCCCAGGAACCGCCCCTCGGCGTCGACCGCATCGACCGTGGCCGCGGTGCCGATCATCACCACCAACGCCGGCCGCGGCGGGCCCGACGCCAGCAGGCGCGCCCGGGCGCCGATCAGCGACACCCAGCGGTCGGCGCCGAGCCGCGACGGATGGTCGTAGCCGTTGATCACGCCGCCCTCGGCCGCCGACGGCACGACCCAGCGCGGCTCCAGATCCCACGGCTCGAGCTGCTCCTCGACGCGCCGCCGCACGGCCTCGCCGGCGACGACGCAGCCGAGCATCGTGTCCGGCGGCCGCAGCGCCTTCCAGTCGTTTTCGACCAGCTGGTCGATCGTCTCCAGGAAGACCGCCCCCTGTGCCAGGAGTCCGGCGCCGAGCCGCGGGGCCTCGTACAGCGCCCACTTCAGCCGGGTGTTGCCGATATCGATGGCGAGAAAGCTCATGTCGGCACGCCTCGGCTCCGGCTGGACTCGATATCGACAAGACTAGCAGTCGATGGCCCGCCGCGAACCGGCCCGCGGGCTGCAGAGCGCCGTTCCACGGGAAAACCACGAGACGGCGAGCCGCCGCCCCGGGGCCGACGGGTAACATCGAAGCCGGCCGCGCCGGCCGCATGTCCCGGCGCTACGACCGCTTCCAACGCACGGGACGCCCCATGACCGACCTGTCTGCCGAAACCCGGGCCCTGGCCGAATACCGTCCGACCCACAAGGTGCGCTTCGTGACCGCCGCGTCGCTCTTCGACGGCCACGACGCGGCGATCAACATCATGCGCCGGCTGCTGCAGAGCATGGGAGCGGAGGTCATCCACCTCGGCCACAACCGCTCGGTCGACGAGGTGGTGACCGCCGCGCTGCAGGAGGATGCGCACGGCATCGCCGTCAGCAGCTACCAGGGCGGGCATGTCGAGTACTTCAAGTACATGCTCGAGTTGTTGCGGGCGCGCGGCGGCGAGCAGATCCGCGTCTTCGGCGGCGGCGGCGGCGTGATCGTGCCGGCCGAGATCGCCGAGCTCCACGGCAGCGGCGTCACCCGCGTCTACAGCCCCGAGGACGGGCAGCGGTTGGGGCTGCAGGGGATGATCGGCGAGATGCTGATGCTCTGCGATCACGACCTGTCGACGCAGGCGCCGGTGTCGCTGGCCGCGATCCGTGGCACCGGTGCCGCGCGGCGCGCGCTGGCGCGAGCAATCACTGCGCTGGAGAACGGCCAGATGGCGGCGGCGTGGCAGGGCGAGCTGCACGAGGCGGCGAAGGCGATCCGCACGCCGGTGCTCGGCATCACCGGCACCGGCGGCGCCGGCAAAAGCTCGCTCACCGACGAGCTGGTGCGCCGCCTCCGGCTGGACCAGGACGACGGCCTGCAGATCGCCGTCATCAGCATCGACCCGAGCCGACGCAAGAGCGGCGGCGCGCTGCTCGGCGACCGCATCCGCATGAACGCGATCGGTCCCTGGCGCAAGCCGACGGCCGACGACGACGGGCAGCGCGTCTACATGCGCAGCCTCGCCACGCGCGAATCGGGTCAGGAGATCAGCCAGGCCCTGCCCGAGGTACTGGCGGCGGTGAAGGTGGCCGGCTTCGACCTGGTCGTGGTCGAAACCTCCGGCATCGGCCAGGGCGATGCGGCGATCGTCCCGCACGTGGATTGCCCGGTCTACGTGATGACGCCGGAGTACGGCGCGGCCAGCCAGCTCGAGAAGATCGACATGCTCGACTTCGCCGAGTTCGTGGTGATCAACAAGTTCGACCGCAAGGGCGCGATGGACGCGCTGCGGGACGTCGCCAAGCAGGTCCAGCGCAACCGCCAGGCGTTCAAGGAGCCGCCCGAGACGATGCCGGTGTTCGGCACGATGGCGAGCCGCTTCAACGACGACGGCGTGACCGCGTTGTACCAGGCATTGAAGCCCCGACTGGCCGAGCTCGGCCTGCGGCTGAAACCCGGCGCCTTGCCGGCGGTGGCCACCCGCCACAGTACGCAGCAGGTGCCGATCGTGCCCGCGGCGCGGGTGCGTTATCTGGCCGAGATCGCCGACACCGTGCGCGGCTACAAGCGCCACGCGCGCGCGCAGGCGAAGATCGCGCGCGAGCTGCAGCAGTTGCGCGAGACCGCACGCATGCTGCACGAGGACGACCCTTCGCGCGACGGCGCGAAGGGCACGGTGGCGAAGCTCGCCGAGGCGCGCGAGGCCAGGCTCGACGCGCATTCGAGGAAACTGCTCGCGATGTGGCCCGACATGGTCAAGGCCTACGCCGGCGACGAGTACGTGGTGAAGATCCGCGACCGCGAGATCCGCACGACACTGACTCACACCACGTTGTCGGGGCACAAGATCCGCAAGGTCGCCCTACCCGGCTACGAGTGTCACGGCGAACTGCTGCGGTGGCTTCTGCTGGACAACGTGCCCGGCAGCTTCCCGTACACCGCCGGCACCTTCGCTTTCAAACGCGAGAACGAGGACCCGACCCGCATGTTCGCCGGCGAGGGCGATGCGTTCCGCACGAACCGACGCTTCAAGCTGTTGAGCGAAGGCATGCCGGCGAAACGGCTCTCGACCGCGTTCGACTCCGTGACGCTGTACGGCAGCGACCCGGACCCGCGCCCTGACATCTACGGCAAGGTCGGCAATTCGGGCGTGTCGATCGCCACGCTCGACGACATGAAGGCCTTGTACGCGGGTTTCGACCTGACCAGCCCGAACACCTCGGTCAGCATGACGATCAACGGCCCGGCGCCGGCGATCCTGGCGATGTTCCTGAACACCGCGATCGACCAGCAGCTCGAACGGTTCCGCGCCGACAACGGCCGCGAACCGACCGATGACGAGGCACTGAAGATCCGCGCCTGGGTGCTGGAGAACGTGCGCGGCACGGTGCAGGCCGACATCCTGAAGGAGGACCAGGGCCAGAACACCTGCATCTTCTCCACCGAGTTTTCGCTCAAGGTGATGGGCGACATCGCCGAGTACTTCGTGCACCACCGGGTGCGCAACTTCTACTCGGTCAGCATTTCGGGCTACCACATCGCCGAGGCCGGTGCCAACCCGATCAGCCAGCTGGCCTTCACGCTGAGCAACGGCTTCACCTTCGTCGAGGCGTACCTCGCGCGCGGTATGCACATCGACGACTTCGCGCCGAACCTGAGCTTCTTCTTCAGCAACGGCATGGACCCGGAGTACACGGTGATGGGCCGCGTGGCGCGGCGCATCTGGGCCACCGCGATGCGCGACCGCTACGGCGCGAACGAACGCTCGCAGAAGCTGAAGTACCACATCCAGACCTCCGGCCGCAGCCTGCACGCGCAGGAGGTGCAGTTCAACGACGTTCGCACCACGTTGCAGGCGCTGATCGCGATCTACGACAACTGCAACAGCCTGCACACCAACGCCTTCGACGAGGCGATCACCACACCCACGGAGGACAGCGTGCGCCGGGCGATGGCAATCCAGCTGATCATCAACCGCGAGTGGGGCCTGGCGAAGTGCGAGAACCCGAACCAGGGCGCGTTCGTCATCGACGAGCTGACCGAGCTGGTCGAAGAGGCCGTCCTATCCGAGTTCGAGCGCATCGCCGAGCGCGGCGGTGTCCTCGGTGCGATGGAGACCGGCTACCAACGCAGCAAGATCCAGGAGGAAAGCCTCCACTACGAGGTGCTCAAGCACACCGGCGAGTACCCGATCATCGGCGTCAACACGTTCCGCAACCCGCGGGCCGATCCTGTATCACAGGCGCTCGAGCTCGCGCGCAGCACCGAAGGCGAGAAGCAGTCCCAGATCCAGCGACTGGCCGCGTTCCACGCCCGCCATGCCGGCCGGGCTCCGGCGTCGCTGCAGCGCCTGCGCGCAGCCGTGATCGATAACCGCAACGTCTTTGCCGAACTGATGGAGGCGGTACGCTTCTGCAGCCTCGGCCAGATCACGCATGCCCTCTTCGAGGTCGGCGGCCAGTATCGGCGCAGCATGTAGCGCCGCGCCGGGCCGATTCGCTTGATTATCGCTGGCGAATAGAAATAGAAAAGGCCCGGATCGCTGAGGATCCGGGCCCTTTCAGATTATTAGCCTGACAATGTCCTACTTTCACACGGGAACCCGCACTATCATCGGCGCTGAGGCGTTTCACTGTCCTGTTCGGGATGGGAAGGAGTGGGACCACCTCGCTATGGTCATCAGGCTTGACTTGTTGCTAGCGGCATTCGCCGTTAGCCAAAACACAGAATCGAATCGGCTGATTGCGCCTCTTGGCATAACCCATATCGACCACAGGGTAAAGTTATAGGGTCAAGCCTCACGAGCAATTAGTACCGGTTAGCTCAACGCATTACTGCGCTTCCACACCCGGCCTATCAACGTCCTGGTCTCGAACGACTCTTCAGGGGGCTCGAGGCCCCGGCAAGACTCATCTTGAGACGAGTTTCCCGCTTAGATGCTTTCAGCGGTTATCTCTTCCGCACTTAGCTACTCGGCAATGCCACTGGCGTGACAACCGATACACCAGAGGTGCGTCCACTCCGGTCCTCTCGTACTAGGAGCAGGCTCTCTCAATCTTGCAGCGCCCACGGAAGATAGGGACCAAACTGTCTCACGACGTTTTAAACCCAGCTCACGTACCTCTTTAAATGGCGAACAGCCATACCCTTGGGACCGGCTACAGCCCCAGGATGAGATGAGCCGACATCGAGGTGCCAAACACCGCCGTCGATATGAACTCTTGGGCGGTATCAGCCTGTTATCCCCAGAGTACCTTTTATCCGTTGAGCGATGGCCCTTCCATACAGAACCACCGGATCACTTAGTCCTACTTTCGTACCTGCTCGACTTGTCAGTCTCGCAGTCAAGCACGCTTCTGCCTATGCACTATCAGCACGATTTCCGACCGTGCTTAGCGTACCTTCGAACTCCTCCGTTACGCTTTGGGAGGAGACCGCCCCAGTCAAACTGCCCACCACACACTGTCCCCAACCCGGATCACGGGCCAAGGTTAGAACCTCAAACACACCAGGGTGGTATTTCAACGTTGGCTCCACGGCACCTAGCGGCACCGCTTCAAAGCCTCCCACCTATCCTACACAGATCTGTTCAAAGTCCAATGTAAAGCTACAGTAAAGGTTCATGGGGTCTTTCCGTCTTTCCGCGGGGAGATTGCATCATCACAAACATTTCAACTTCGCTGAGTCTCTGGAGGAGACAGTGTGGCCATCGTTACGCCATTCGTGCAGGTCGGAACTTACCCGACAAGGAATTTCGCTACCTTAGGACCGTTATAGTTACGGCCGCCGTTTACTGGGACTTCGATCAAGAGCTTGCACCCCATCACTTAATCTTCCAGCACCGGGCAGGCGTCACACCCTATACGTCGACTTTCGTCTTTGCAGAGTGCTGTGTTTTTAATAAACAGTCGCAGCCACCTATTCTCTGCGGCCCCCTTCGGCTCCATCTGTGCAACTTCACCTACCGAGGGCACACCTTCTCCCGAAGTTACGGTGTCAATTTGCCGAGTTCCTTCTCCAGAGTTCTCTCAAGCGCCTTAGAATACTCATCTCGCGCACCAGTGTCGGTTTGCGGTACGGTCGTGTGTAGCTGAAGCTTAGCGGATTTTCTTGGGAGCAGGGTATCACTCGCTTCGGAAGCAAGCTTCCTCGTTATCACCTCTCGTCTAAGCCTGGCGGATTTTCCTACCAAGCACGACTACGGGCTTGAACCGGGACATCCAACACCCGGCCGAGCTAACCTTCTCCGTCCCCACATCGCACTACACATCGGTACAGGAATATTGACCTGTTTCCCATCAGCTACGCATCTCTGCCTCGCCTTAGGGGCCGACTCACCCTACGCCGATGAACGTTGCGTAGGAAACCTTGCGCTTGCGGCGAGGGGGCTTTTCACCCCCTTTAACGCTACTCATGTCAGCATTCGCACTTCTGATACCTCCAGCAGACCTCACGGTCTACCTTCGCAGGCTTACAGAACGCTCTCCTACCACTTGCACTCACGTGCAAATCCGCAGCTTCGGTAACTGGCTTAGCCCCGTTACATCTTCCGCGCAGGACGACTCGATCAGTGAGCTATTACGCTTTCTTTAAATGGTGGCTGCTTCTAAGCCAACATCCTGACTGTTTTAGCCTTCCCACTTCGTTTCCCACTTAGCCAATTTTGGGGACCTTAGCTGGCGGTCTGGGTTGTTTCCCTCTTGAGTCCGGACGTTAGCACCCGGTGCTCTGTCTCCCAAGCTGTACTCGCCGGTATTCGGAGTTTGCAATGGTTTGGTAAGTCGCCATGACCCCCTAGCCATAACAGTGCTCTACCCCCGGCGGTAATACTTGAGGCACTACCTAAATAGTTTTCGGAGAGAACCAGCTATTTCCAAGTTTGTTTAGCCTTTCACCCCTATCCACAGCTCATCCGCTAGTTTTGCAACACTAGTCGGTTCGGACCTCCAGCAGGTGTTACCCTACCTTCATCCTGGCCATGAATAGATCACTTGGTTTCGGGTCTACACCCAGCGACTTGGCGCCCTGTTCGGACTCGGTTTCCCTACGCCTTCCCAAGTCGGTTAAGCTTGCCGCTGAATGTAAGTCGCTGACCCATTATACAAAAGGTACGCCGTCACCCTTGCGGGCTCCGACTTTTTGTATGCATGCGGTTTCAGGATCTATTTCACTCCCCTCCCGGGGTTCTTTTCGCCTTTCCCTCACGGTACTGGTTCACTATCGGTCGATTACGAGTATTTAGCCTTGGAGGATGGTCCCCCCATCTTCGGACAGGATTTCACGTGTCCCGCCCTACTTCTTGCGCGCCTAGTTCCACGGCCGACTTTTACCGTACGGGGCTATCACCCGCTGTAGCCAGCCTTTCCAGACTGTTCCGATAAGTCGACCGCTAAAACACGCAGGCTGTTCCGATTTCGCTCGCCACTACTTTCGGAATCTCGGTTGATGTCTGTTCCTCGAGCTACTTAGATGTTTCAGTTCGCCCGGTTCGCCTCGCCACCCTATTTATTCAGGTAGCGATACCTTTCGGTGGGTTTCCCCATTCGGAAATCTCCGGATCAAAGCTAATTTGCCAGCTCCCCGAAGCTTATCGCAGGCTATCACGTCCTTCATCGCCTGTAATCGCCAAGGCATCCACCACATGCACTTAGTCACTTGACCCTATAACTTGACCCTCTGTTGAGGTGTCGGTCAGTGACGTCGATATGAGTTTCTCGCGTTATGCCTCGCTCCGGTGAACGTACCGGAGCGTGTGTTGACGCAATCATGTACTGCCGGAGCACGCTATGCTCCGGCAATGCTGATTCGACTCTGTGGATTGTTAAAGAACGACAGCCATAAAACAGACTCCTCGATGGTCACCAAAAGGGCCAACGAGGACTCGGCTTTGATTGTATTGGTGGAGGTGAACGGGATCGAACCGATGACCCCCTGCTTGCAAAGCAGGTGCTCTCCCAGCTGAGCTACACCCCCTAACGGACCAAGGTGGTGGGTCTGGTTGGATTCGAACCAACGACCCCCGCCTTATCAAGACGGTGCTCTAACCGACTGAGCTACAGACCCCTTCAATCTCGAACATCGACGTGATCGGCCTGATAAGGATCCGGCGGACGCGGGTGCATCATATTTGCATCGCGCGTTCACGTCCCTGCTTCTGTCGTCAACAACAGCCGATAAGAGTGGGCGCAAGAGTTTGAGTGCGATTTCCAGAAAGGAGGTGATCCAGCCGCACCTTCCGATACGGCTACCTTGTTACGACTTCACCCCAGTCACGAACCCTGCCGTGGTAATCGCCCTCCTTGCGGTTAGGCTAACTACTTCTGGCAGAACCCGCT
>JAFLDG010000061.1 GCA_017302495.1 Burkholderiales bacterium | reverse complement strand
GTGCCGCCGGGCACCGGCACGCCGAGCCGGCGGAAGCTCGCCGCCTTGCCCAGGTGCAGATCGGCGACGAGCAGCGTGCGTTCGGCCGGCAGCTCGGCCGCGCGCTGCGCGTGCAGGCGCAGCACGGCGCCGCCGACCTCGGTCTCGATCACGCCCGCGGCGCCGCGCGCGGCTTCAGCTGCTCAGCCGCAACAGCGCCAGGTCCAGGTGCTCGGTCGGCAGGCGCTTGAAGCCGGAGCGGGTGTAGCGCTGCAGCCGGCCGACCGCGAGCGCGGTCAGCGCCGACGCGAGCGCCTGCGCGTCGACCGTCGGCGTGGCCGAACCGGCGGCCTCGGCCGCCAGCCGCAGGCTCTGCCGCAGCTGCGACTCGACCCGGTCGAAGAACTGGTTCATCCGCGCGCCCAGCCGCTCGTGCTCGAACACCAGCGCATCGCCGACCATGACCCGGGTCATGCCCGGGTTCTTCTCGCCGAACTGCAGCAGCACCGCGACGATGCGGCGCGACTGCTCGCCGCCGCTGCCCTCGCGCTCGACGATCTGGTTGATCAGCGTGAACACGCTCGACTCGATGAACTCGATCAGCCCCTCGAACATCTGCGCCTTGCTCGCGAAGTGCCGGTACAGCGCGGCTTCGCTGACCTTCAGCTGCGCTGCGAGTGCGGCGGTGGTGATGCGTTCCGCCCCGGGCTGCTCGAGCATCTGGGCGAGGGTCTGCAGGATCTGCACGCGGCGTTCGCCGGGCTTGGGCCGCTTGCGCACCCTCGCCGCCGGCGCCGAGACCGGCGTCTCGTCCGCCACCGGCACCGCGTCCGCAGCGCCGGCATCCGGCGGCGACCCGACGGCCCGATCCGCGTCTGGACCCGCCCCGGTCGCCGCCGATTCGTGCGGCCCCCCGGGCTCGGCCGCTGCGTTCGGCGCCACGGCCTGCACGCCCGCGGCCGCACCCGCGTCGATGCGCAGCGGCGCCGGCTGCGGCCAGGCCTCGACGGGCGCATCGCCGGGGCTGGCTGGCATTTCGGGCATCACGGCGGGGTCGATCGGCGCGGGTTCGCGGCCATTCTGGCATAGGGGGTCGGACGCCCTGCGTGCAGGTAAACACTGACTTCCGCACAGCCGGCCGAGCCCCGGGCACGCGCTCACCGGAAGCGCCGATGCAACTCGTGCAGATGCCGCGTCTTCAGGTCCACGTAGGCCGGGCGCCGGCTCGCGCCGCGCCGCCGCGGCGCCGGCAGCCAGCGCTGCATCCACACCGTCTTCATGCCGACCCGGCGCGCCGAGCGCTGGTGCTGCAGCGTGTCTTCGACCAGCACGCAGCGACCGGCCGGCACGCGCAGCCGCGCGACCAGCCGACGCAGCATGCGCGCGTCGGGCTTCGGCCGCAGCCGGCCGAACATGCGCATGGCCTCGATCGGGATCACGCCGTCGAACAGCCGGCCGATGCCGAGCGCGCCGAGCACGCGCGCGGCATACGCCGCCGGCGCGTTCGTCAGGATGTAGCGCCGCCCGGGCAGGCGCGCGAGCGCGGCCAGGTCGGGCCTGTGCCCACGCACGCGCTGCTCGAGCCCGGGCAGCCGGTGGGTGTGGTCGAGGAAGTGCGCCGCCTTCACGCCGTGGTGCCGCACCAGGCCGAGCAGGGTCGCGCCGTAGCGCAGCCAGTAGCGGCGGCGCAGCGCGTCGGACTGCTCCTTCGTCAGCCCGAGGTGCAACTGGATGTACTCGCCGAACGAGACGTGCAGCTGCGGCATCGACGCGCGCGACGCGTCGTGCAGCGTGTCGTCCAGGTCGAACAGCCAGACCGCCGGCCGCGCCATCGCGCCCGCGGATCAGTGCGAGCGGATCATCGTGCCGTAACCCTGGTCGGTCAGCACCTCGAGCAGGGTCGCGTGCGGCACGCGGCCGTCGATGATGTGCACGCTGTTCACGCCGTTCTTCGCCGCGTCCAGCGCCGAGCCGATCTTCGGCAGCATGCCGCCGCTGATCGTGCCGTCGGCGAAGAGGGCGTCGATCTCGCGCGCCGACAGGTTCGTCAGCAGCCGGCCTTCCTTGTCGAGCACGCCCGGGGTGTTCGTCAGCAGCATCAGCTTCTCGGCGTTCAGCACCTCGGCGAGCTTGCCGGCGACGACGTCGGCGTTGATGTTGTAGCTCTCGTTGTCCTTGCCGAAGCCGAGCGGGCTGATGACCGGGATGAACTGGTCGTCCTGCAGCGCGCGCACCACCGACGGGTCGATCGCCTCGATCTCGCCGACCAGGCCGACGTCGTGCTCGATGCTCGGGTCCTTCTGGTCGAGCATCTTCAGCTTGCGCGCGCGGATCAGGCCGCCGTCGCGGCCGGTCAGCCCCACCGCCTTGCCGCCGGCGGCGTTGATCAGGCCGACGATGTCCTGCTGCACCTGGCCGGCGAGCACCCACTCGACGACCTCCATCGTCTCGTCGTCGGTGACGCGCATGCCCTGGACGAAGGTGCCCTTCTTGCCGACACGCGACAGCGCCTCGTCGATCTGCGGGCCGCCGCCGTGGACGACGATCGGGTTCATGCCGACCAGCTTCAGCAGCACCACGTCCTCGGCGAAATCCTGCTGCAGCGCGGCGTCGGTCATCGCGTTGCCGCCGTACTTGATGACGATCGTCTTGCCGTGGAAGCGGCGGATGTACGGCAGCGCCTGCGCCAGGATCTCCGCCTTGTCGCGCGGCGAGACGTGGTCGAGGCGGTGCTCGTCGGTGTGGCGGGTCATCGTCGGTGGGCGCGCGGCGGCAGCCGGTCGTGGCAACGCGGCACGATTGTAGGCAGGCGCCCCCGCGCCGCGCCGACCACGGGCGCCACCGGTCGCGCCCGTGGCCCCTGCGCCCGGGGTCGCGGCCGGGCGGAAACGGTGCATGCCGGCTATCGTCGGGGCCTGAACGGAGGACAGGCGATGAAGCGATTCACTTCCGCGGCGCTGCTGACGCTGGCCACGCTCGCGGCACAGGCCCAGTCGGTCGACGGCGAGGTGCGCAAGATCGACAAGGCGCAGGGCAAGATCACGCTGAAGCACGGCGAGATCAAGAGCCTGGACATGCCGCCGATGACGATGGTGTTCCGGGTCAAGGACCCCGGCATGCTCGACCGCGTCGCCGTCGGCGACAAGGTGCGCTTCGACGCGGCCAAGGTCGACGGCCAGTACACGGTGACCGCGATCACGAAGGCGCCCTGAGCCGCGGCGCGGTCGCGCCGGTGACGGGCGCGGCGGCGCGACGCGCCTACGATGCGGCACCTCGAACCCGCCCGAAAGGCCGCCCGATGAGCACCGCCACCGTCAACCACCAGCTGCGGCTGGCCGCGCGCCCGGTCGGGCTCGCCACCGATGCCGACTGGCGCTTCACCAAAGAACCCGTGCCGGCGCCGGCCGCCGGCCAGGTGCAGGTGCAGGTGCTCGCGCTGTCGCTCGACCCGGCGATGCGCGGCTGGATGAACGAAGGCCGCAGCTACATCGCGCCGGTGGCGATCGGCGAGGTGATGCGCGCCGGCGGCATCGGCCGCGTGGCCGAGTCGCGGGACCCGGCCTTCGCCCCCTGGGATCTGGTCGGCGGCCTGTTCGGCGCGCAGGAGTGGGCCTGCCTGCCGGCGCCGGCGCTGCAGAAGATCGACCTTCGGCTCGGTACCGTGCCGCAGTGGCTGAACGTGCTCGGCATGCCCGGCATGACCGCGTACTTCGGGCTGCTCGACGTCGGCCGGCCCGAACCCGGCCAGACGGTGGTCGTCTCCGGCGCCGCGGGCGCGGTCGGCCAGACCGTCGGCCAGCTCGCGAAGATCAAGGGCTGCCGCGCGGTCGGCATCGCCGGCGGGGCGGCGAAGTGCGACCGGGTTGTGGGGGAGCTGGGCTTCGACGCCTGCATCGACTACAAGGCCGGCTCGGTGCGCGAGGGCCTGAAGCAGCACTGCCCGCAGGGCGTCGACGTCTACTTCGACAACGTCGGCGGCGAGATCCTCGATCTGGTGCTCGCGAAGCTCGCGCCGAAGGCGCGGGTCGTGATCTGCGGCGCGATCAGCCAGTACAACGCGACCGCACCGGTGCCGGGGCCGAAGAACTACCTGTCGCTGCTGGTGCACCGCGCGCGCATGGAAGGCTTCGTCGTCTTCGACTACGCGCCGCGCTTCGCGCCGGCGGTGGCCGAACTGGCCGGCTGGCTGCAGGACGGCCGGCTGAAGAGCCGCGAGGACGTGGTCGACGGCGGCATCGCGGCCTTCCCGCGCACGCTGAACAGGCTCTTCGCCGGCGAGAACTTCGGCAAGCTGGTGCTGCGCGTGGCGCCGTTCTGATCGCCGCGCCGCCGGGCGGCGCCCGCGGCCTGGGCGGCGGCGGCGGTAGAGGCGCGCCCCTAGCGAGGCGCGCGTCGCGGGCCGCCGCGTGCAGTACCCTTGGCCGGTCGGCGCGCCGACACGCCTACACGACGAGGAGACACGATGGTCAAGAAGCTGCAGAAGGATGCCGGCCCGGGCGAAGGCCACGGGCTGTTCGACAACCAGCTCGCGCAGGCGGTCAAGGAATCGGCGCAGCAGATCTGGCTCGCCGGCATGGGCGCCTTCGCCAAGGCGCAGGCCGGGCGCGCGAAGGTGTTCGAGACGCTGATGCGCGAAGGCGCCACGCTGCAGCGCCGCACCCAGGCGGCGGCCGAGGAGCGCATCGGCGACGTCACCGGCCGCATGAGCGCGATGGCCGGCGACGTGAGCGCCCGCGCCGGCCAGCACTGGGACAAGCTGGAATCGATCTTCGAGCAGCGCACCGCGAAGGCGCTGAACAAGCTCGGCGTGCCGACCGCGAAGGACATCGACGCGCTGGTCAAGCGCATCGACACGCTCGCCGCGGCGGTGGCCCGGCTGGGCGAGACAGCCCCCGCGCCGCGCCAGGCGGCGAGAAAGGCCGCGGCCGGCGCGAAGGCGGCGCCGGCGAAACGCGCACCGGCCAAGCGCGGCAGCGGCGGCCGCGCGCGCAAGCCGGAGTAGCCGATGGCGGCGGCAGCACGCAGCGGCGCGCGCCGGTCGCGGGTCGGCCTGGCACTGGCCGGGGGTGGGCCGCTCGGGGCGATCTACGAGATCGGCGCGCTGTGTGCGCTGCAGGAAGCGCTGGACGGCATCGACTTCACCGCGGTCGACGGTTACGTCGGCGTCTCTGCCGGCGGCTTCATCGCAGCCGGCCTGGCCAACGGCATGACGCCGCGCCAGCTGTGCAGCGCGTTCATCGAGAACGACAGCGCGAGCGAGGACCTGGTCCGGCCGGAGCTGTTCGTGCGCCCGGCGCTCGGCGAATACCTGCGCCGCGCCGCCGCGCTGCCGGGCCTGCTGCTGCAGGCCGGCATGCGGGTGCTGGTGCAGCGGCGCGCGCTGCTCGGGGCCGCCGAGATCATCGGCCGTGCACTGCCCACCGGCGTGTTCAGCCATGCCGCGCTCGAGCGCCAGATGCGGCGCGTCTTCGCGGTCGAGGGCCGGACCAACGACTTCCGCCGCCTGCAGCGCCGGCTGGTGCTGGTGGCCACCGACCTGGACAGCGGCGAGGCCGCCCCCTTCGGTGCGGCCGGCTGGGACCACGTGCCGATCTCGGTGGCGGCCGCGGCGAGCGCGGCGCTGCCGGGGTTGTTTCCGCCGGTGCCGATCGGCGGCCGCTGGTACGTGGACGGCGCGCTGAAGAAGACGCTGCATGCGAGCGTGCTGCTCGAGATGGGGCTGGACCTGGTGCTGTGCCTGAACCCGCTGGTGCCCTTCGACGCGACGCACCCGCACCGGCACCGCGTGCTTGCCGGCGGCGAGCCGCGCATCCCGCGCATCGTCGACGGCGGCCTGCCGGTGGTGCTGAGCCAGACCTTCCGCAGCCTGATCCATTCGCGGCTCGAGCTGGGCATGAAGGGTTACGAGCGCAGCCACCCGGGCACCGATATCGAGCTGTTCGAACCCGACGCGCGCGACCCGGAGATGTTCCTCGCCAACACCTTCGGCTATGCGCAGCGCCGGTTGCTCGCGGAGCACGCGTACCAGAGGACCCGCGCCGACCTGCGCTCGCGCCGCAGCGTGCTGCGCGCGCGCCTGGCGCGGCACGGCATCGTGCTGAACGATGCCGTGCTCGACGATCCGCGGCGCACGCTGGTCGGACGCGGCCAGCCGCGCCGCACGCGCACAGCGCGCACGCTGAAGCGGCTGGACGAGGTGCTGACCGACCTGGAGCGCACACTCGCGGCGCGCGCGGCGCACGAGGCTGGAAACGCCTGAGCCTGGCCCGCGTCCGGAAGCGGTGGCGATTGCGAGAAGCCGAAGTCGGGGCACGGCCCTGAGCTGTCCTTCGTCGTCGTGACGAAAGCAGCCACTGCGGCGCTTCAACGCGGCGCACGGGGCCGCCGACGGGGTGGCCAACTCCGTTCAGCCAAATTCTCATTCACTCCGTTGGCCACCCCGCCGTCGGCCCGTTCAGCGGTGCGCCCACGCCGCCCCCGTCCGTACGGGCGAAGCGTCTTGTCGTTGCTGCCGGAGCGCGCAGCCGGTGCCGGCAAAGGCGAGGAGGGGGCGGCCGACGGAGTGAATGAGAATTTGGCTGAACGGAGTCGGCTGCCCCCTCCTCGCCTTTGCCTCTCGGTCGCAACAGCGGCGAAACGGGAACAGCAGACCTTCCGAACAGCAGCAAAGGGCCGCGAGCGACCACCCGCGCGCATCGGCCGGAGCGCAATCCGACACGCGGGGTCGGCTAGCATCCGCGGCATCGTCCCTGCCCGTGGAGGTTCCGCGATGTCCCGCTTCGCCGCTGCCGCCATCGTCGCGCTCGCCGTGCTGGGCGGCTGTGCGTCGGGCCCGCCGTTCATCGACCAAGCCCAGCCCGAGGCCATCGCGATCGCGCAGCACCGCGCGGCCTTCGAGTTCAACTGCCCGAACACGACGCCGCAGGTGCTGAGCCGGCAGACGCTGCAGCCGGTCTCGTTCCGCTTCGGCATCGAGCGCGCCGAATACACGATCGGCGTCAGCGGCTGCGGCAAGCGCGCGACCTACGTCGTGATCTGCCCCGACCAGCCCGGCTCGACCTGCTTCGCGGCCGCCGGGCGCGACGGCATCCTGTAGCCGCGCCGCGCGGCAGCCCGTGGCGTCGCGCGCCGGCGGCGTCGCGGTCGCCTGTCAGGCCAGGTAGCGTGCCTCGAGGTGCGCCTTGAAGTGCGCCGGGTTCAGCGCCTCGCCGCTGGCACGGCGCGCGAGTTCGTCGGTGGTCCAGCGGCAGCCCTGGCTCCAGATGTGCTCGCGCAGCCAGTCGAACACCGGGGCGAAGTCGCCGGCATGCAGCCGCGCGTCCAGGTCCGGTGTCGCACGGCGCATGGCCGCGAACCACTGCGCGGCGTACATCGCACCGAGCGAATAACACGGGAAGTAGCCGAACAGGCCTTCCGGCCAGTGCACGTCCTGCAGCGGGCCGTCGCGGTAGTTGCCGCGCGTGTCCAGGCCGAGCAGTTCGGCAGCCTTCGCGTCCCACAGCGCGGGGATGTCGGCGGCCTCGATCACGCCTTCGATCAGCGGCCGCTCGATCTCGTAGCGCAGCACGATGTGCGCCGGGTAGGTGACCTCGTCGGCGTCGACGCGGATGAAGCCGGGCTTGACCCGCGTCATCAGCCGGTGCAGGTTGTCTGGCGCGAACGCCGGCTGCGCGCCGAAGGCCTCGGCCAGCAGCGGCGCGAGCCGGGCGACGAAACCCGCGTGGCCGCCGAGCTGCATCTCGAAGGCGAGCGACTGGCTCTCGTGCAGCGCCATCGAACGCGCCTCGGCCACCGGCTGGCCGAGCCAGTCGCGCGGCAGGTTCTGCTCGTAGCGCCCGTGGCCGGTCTCGTGCACGGTGCCCATCAGGCTGCCGAGGAAATCGTCGGCGCGGAAGCGCGTGGTCATGCGCACGTCCTCGGGCACGCCGCCGCAGAACGGATGGGTGCTCACGTCGAGCCGGCCGGCGTCGAAGTCGAAGCCGAGCAGCCCGATCACGCGCTCGCACAGGCGGCGCTGCGCGTCGAGCGGGAACGGGCCGACCGGCGCGATCACCGCCTCCTGCGCCTGGCGGTCGCGCACGCGCCGGATCAGCCC
The DNA here is from genome assembly GCA_017302495.1 of Burkholderiales bacterium. GTDB lineage: Bacteria > Pseudomonadota > Gammaproteobacteria > Burkholderiales > Burkholderiaceae_C > Rubrivivax. The sequence continues at coordinate 7,191 of JAFLDG010000061.1, read as the reverse complement.
CGGCAGCCACTGCCGCACCTCGCCGAAGACGCGGTCGACGACCGCGCCGGTGAGGCCCGGCTCGAAGCATTCCATCAGCGCGTCGTAGCGCGCCAGGCCGAGGCTCTGCGACAGCCGTTCGGCCTCCTCGCGCGCCAGCGCCAGCACCTCGCGGAAGTTGTCGAGGAAGCCGGCCCAGTCGTTTGCCGGGCGCTGCGTGCGCCAGGCGTGCTCGCAGCGCGACGCGGCGAGCTGCCGGCGCTGCACCAGCGATTCCGGCAGCGCGTTCGCCAGCCGCCAGTCGCGCCGGATCTCGCGCAGGTTCGCACGCTGCAGCTCGTCCAGCGCCTCGGCGCCGGCGCGCTCGATCGCCTGCGCCAGCGCCGGCTCGGTGCGCATGCGATGCAGCAGCGCGGCCATCTCGGCCAGGGCCGACGCGCGCGCGGCGCTGCCCTTCGGCGGCATGTTCGCGGCCTGGTCCCAGCCGGCCAGCGCCTGCAGGTGGCCCAGCCGGTGCAGCCGCTGGTAGGTGCGGGTCAGTTCGTCGTAGGCGGGGGTGGTCGGCATCAGCATCGGGGCAACTCCGGCCGCCGGCGGCGGCGCGGCAGGCAAGCGACGGATGCCCCATTGTCGGCGCGCCGGCCGCCGGCCCGAGGGCCGCGGCCGCACCCACCCATCGGGGAAAGCACGGATTTCACGGCGGCGGCCACGAACCCCGTCGCACCCGGCCGCACGCGAGCCAGCCCCGATCGGCGCCGGGACCCCGGTGGGCCTCAGGGGTGGTACTGGCCCGGGAAGACCCAGAGCAGCGCGGCCGTCATCGTCACGTAGCGCAGGAACTTGCCGATCGCCATGTAGCCGACGCAGGGCCAGAACGGCAGCTTCAGCCAGCCGGCCACCGCGCACAGCGGGTCGCCGACTACCGGCAGGAACGACAGCACGCAGGCCTTCGGCCCGAAGCGTTGCAGCCACTGCAGCGCGCGCGCCTCGGCCGGCTTGCGGTGCCGCAGGCGTTCGTAGGCGCGCTCCGCGCCGTAGCCCATCCACCACGAGATCGCACCGCCGAAAGTGTTGCCCGCGGTGGCCACGACCATCGCCGGCCAGAACAGCGACGGCTCGAGCTTGACCAGGCCGAACACCGCCCATTCGCTGCCCGCCGGCAGCAGCGTGGCCGAGATCAGCGCGACGACGAAGACCGTGCTCAGACCGAACTGCGGCAGCGCGAGCCATTCGAGCAGCGAGTGCAGCCAGGCCTCCATCGGCGACGATTATTCACACCGGGATCGCGCCCGGACCCCGCCGCTATACTCGCCGTCCCCCGTCGCCCGCCCATTCCCCGCACGCCATGCAGATCGGCGCCCACGCGTTGCCGAACCGCCTGTTCCTCGCGCCGATGGCGGGCGTCACCGACCGGCCGCTGCGCAAGCTGTGCCGCCGCCTCGGCGCCGGCCACGCGGTCAGCGAGATGATCAGCGCGCGCCCCGAGCTGCGCGACTCCGAACAGACGCGCCGCCGCGCCGACCACGCCGGCGAGCCGGGCCCGATCGCGGTCCAGATCGCCGGCACCGCGCCGGCGCAGATGGCCGACGCCGCGCGCGCCGAGATCGACCGCGGCGCGCAGATCATCGACATCAACATGGGCTGCCCGGCGAAGAAGGTGTGCAACCAGTGGGCCGGCTCGGCGCTGATGCGCGACGAGCCGCTCGCGCTGGCGATCGTCGACGCCGTGGTCGCGGCCTGCGCGCCGCGCGGCGTGCCGGTGACGCTGAAGATGCGCACCGGCTGGTGCGCGGCGGAACGCAACGCGCTGCGCCTCGCGCTTGCGGCCGAAAGCGCCGGCATCGCGCTGCTCACGGTGCACGGCCGTACCCGCGAGCAGGGTTACAAGGGCGAGGCCGAGTACGACACGATCGCCGCGGTCAAGGCCGCGCTGCGCATCCCGGTGGTGGCCAACGGCGACATCGACTCGGCGCCGAAGGCGCGCGCGGTGCTGCAGGCCACCGGCTGCGACGCGCTGATGATCGGCCGCGCGGCGCTCGGCCGACCCTGGCTGTTCGCCGAGATCGCGCACTTCCTAGCCCACGGCACCCTGCCCGAGCCGCCGGCCACGCGCGACGTGCGCGACTGGCTGCTCGCGCACCTTTTCGAGCACCACGACCTGTACGGCGAGGCCCTCGGCGTGCGCACCGCGCGCAAGCACATCGGCTGGGCGGTGCGCGCGCTGCCCGGCGGCGAGGCCTTCCGCGCGGCGATGAGCACGCTCGATGCGGCCGACGCCCAGCTGCGTGCAGTCGCGACCTTCTTCGACGCGCTCGCGGCGGAACACCCGCGGCTGCCCGCCGCCGCGGCCGCGAACGACGCCCAGGCCCGGCTCAGCGCATGAAGCGCCCGCGTTCGCTCGAGGCCTGCGTGCGCGAGAGCCTCGAGAAGTACTTCGAGGACCTGCGCGGCACCGACCCGCACGACCTGCACGCGATGGTGCTGCAGGCGGTCGAGCGGCCGATGCTCGAGGTGGTGCTCGAGCGCACCGACGGCAACCAGAGCAAGGCCGCCGAATGGCTCGGCATCAACCGCAACACGCTGCGCCGCAAGCTGCAGGAGCACAAGCTCGCCCGCTGAAGGCCGAGCCGGGCGGCGCGACGCCGGCTCGCACCGGACGCCATCCCGTGGCCGGCACCGGCCCCCTCGCCTTCCGCCGGCACCGCACCCGGCCCCGACCCCCCGCCTGATCATGACCCGCCTGACCGCCCTGCTGTCCGTCTCCGACAAGACCGGCATCGTCGACCTCGCCCGTGCGCTGCACGCGCTGGACGTGCGCCTCGTCTCCACCGGCGGCACCGCCGCGCTGCTGACCGAGGCCGGCCTGCCGGTGACCGAGGTCGCCGCGCTGACCGGTTTCCCCGAGATGCTCGACGGCCGCGTGAAGACGCTGCATCCCGCGGTGCACGGCGGCCTGCTCGCGCGCCGCGAGCTGCCGGCGCACCTGGCCGCGCTGCAGCAGCACGGGATCGGCCTCATCGACCTGCTGGTGGTCAATCTCTATCCGTTCGAGGCGACGGTCGCGCGCGCCGGTTGCACGCTCGACGACGCGATCGAGAACATCGACATCGGCGGCCCGGCGATGGTGCGCTCGGCCGCGAAGAACTGGCGCGGCGTCGCGGTGCTGACCGACCCGGCGCAGTACGCCGGCGTGCTCGCCGAACTGCAGCAGCAGGGCGCGGTGAGCGAGGCCACGCGCTTCCGGCTCGCGGTCGCGGCCTTCGACCGGATCAGCAACTACGACGCCGCGATCAGCGACTACCTGTCGGCGCTGCGGCCCGACGGCACACGCAGCGAGTACCCCGGCCAGAGCAACGGCCGCTTCGTCAAGCTGCAGGACCTGCGCTACGGCGAGAACCCGCACCAGAGCGCCGCGCTGTACCGCGACCTGCACCCGGCGCCGGGCTCGCTGGTGACGGCGCGCCAGCTGCAGGGCAAGGAGCTGTCGTACAACAACCTGGCCGACGCCGACGCGGCCTGGGAATGCGTGAAGTCCTTCGACGCGCCGGCCTGCGTGATCGTCAAGCACGCGAACCCGTGCGGCGTCGCCGTCGCGCCGACGCTGGTCGACGCCTACGCCAAGGCCTGGGCCACCGACCCGACCTCGGCCTTCGGCGGCATCGTCGCCTGCAACCGGCCGCTGGACGAAGCGACCGCGCGCCGCATCGGCGAGCACAAGCAGTTCGTCGAGGTGCTGATCGCGCCCGCGTTCGACGACGGCGCGCTCGCGCTGCTGAAGCCCAAGGCCAACCTGCGGCTGCTGCAGATCGCGCTCGACGGCGTCACGCGCGAAGGCACGGCCTGGCAGCGCGGCCGCAACGCGCACGACGTGAAGCGCATCGGCTCCGGGCTGCTGATCCAGAGCGCCGACAACCACGAGCTGACGCGCGCCGGGCTGCGCGTCGTGACGAAGCGCGCGCCGGGCGACGCGCAGCTCGACGACCTGCTGTTCGCCTGGACGGTGGCGAAGTACGTGAAGAGCAACGCGATCGTCTTCTGTGCCGGCGGTGCGACGCTCGGCATCGGCGCCGGCCAGATGAGCCGGGTCGACTCGGCGCGCATCGCCGCAATCAAGGCGCGCAACGCGGGCCTGTCGCTGGCCGGCTCGGTGGTGGCGAGCGATGCCTTCTTCCCGTTCCGCGACGGCCTCGACGTGGTCGTCGACGAAGGCGCGGCCGGCGTCATCCAGCCCGGCGGCTCGGTGCGCGACGACGAGGTCATCGCCGCCGCCGACGAACGCGGCATCGGCATGGTCTTCACCGGCGTGCGGCACTTCCGGCACTGAACGCCCGCCGGCGCCGGGCCGGCCTGCGGCAGGGTCTTCGTTAGCATCGCCCCATGTCGTTCGCGGCCAAGGCCATGGGCCTGCTCGTCTCGTTCGTCGCGCGCCTGGTCACCGGTGCGCAGGGGCACTGGCAGGGCTGCCCGCCCGAGGCGCTGCAGCGCATCTACTTCGCCAACCACCAGAGCCACCTCGACTGGGTGCTGATCTGGGCCGCGCTGCCCGAAGACCTGCGCGTGCGCACCCGGCCGATCGCCGCGCGCGACTACTGGACCGCGAGCCGCTTCAAGCACTGGCTCACGCGCGAGGTGTTCCACGCGGTCTACGTGAGCCGGCAGCGCACCGACGACCAGGACCCGCTCGAGCCGCTGGCCGAGGCGCTCGAACACGGCGACTCGCTGGTCATCTTCCCCGAGGGCACGCGCAACAACAAGGGCGAGCCGATGCCGTTCAAGTCCGGACTGTTCCACCTGGCCGAGAAGTTCCCCGGCGTGCAGCTGGTGCCGGTGTGGATCGACAACGTGCAGCGCGTGATGCCCAAGGGCGAGGTCGTGCCGGTGCCGATCCTGTGCACCGCGACCTTCGGCGAGCCGCTGCGGCTCGAGCCGGGCGAGGACAAGCGCGCATTCCTCGAACGGGCCCGCAGCGCGGTGGTCGCGCTGCGGCCGCAGATGCGATGAACCGGCTGCGCGCGCTGTCGACCGAGCAGCAGGTCGGGCTGCTGTTCCTGATCCTGTTCGGGTTGCTCGTGGTCGCGAGCCTGGCCGTGTTCGTGCAGTCGCTGCGCGCCGCCGAATCCGCCTCCGACCGGCAGCTGCGGCTGTGGCGCGACCTGCGCGCGCTGTGGGTCGGCTCGACCGTGTTCTGGCTGTCGTGGCTGTCGGGGCCGGTCGGCGCGACGCTGCTGTTCGGCGTGTTCTCGTTCCTCGCGCTGCGCGAGTTCATCACGCTGGTGCACACCCGGCGCAGCGACCACCGCAGCCTGATCCTGGCGTTCTTCGTCGTGCTGCCGCTGCAGTACCTGCTCGTCGGCACGCGCAGCTTCGACCTGTTCACGGTGTTCATCCCGGTCTACGTCTTCCTCGCGATTCCCGCGTCGAGCGCGCTGGCCGGCGACCCGGAGCGCTTCCTCGAGCGCAACGCCAAGATTCAGTGGGGCATCATGGTCTGCGTCTACGGCCTGAGCCACGCGCCGGCGCTGCTGCTGATCGACATCCCGAAGTTCGCCGGCCGCGGCGCGTTCCTCGTCTTCTTCCTGGTCGTCGTCACCGCCAGTGCGCAGATCGTGCAGGAGCTGATGAGCCGCTGGCTGCGCCGCCGGCCGGTGGCGCGGCACATCGACCGCTCGTTCTCGTACCGCGCCTGGGGTTCGGGCGCGGCCGCGGCCGCGGTGGTCGGGGGGTTGCTGGTGTGGATCACGCCGTTCCGCGTGCTGCCGACGATGGCGATGGCCGCCGCGGTCGCCGCCTGCGGCACGCTCGGGGACTTCGTGATGCGCGCGTTGAAGAAGGACGCCGGCGTGCGCTGGTGGGGCAACCAGCCGTCGGTGACCGGCGCGGTCGGCCTGCTCGACCGGGTCGCGCCGCTGTGCTTCGCCGCGCCGGTGTTCTTCCACTCGGTGCGCTGGTACGCCAGCGTCGCGCCGTGAGCGCGCGTGGCCGCTCCAGAGCGCTCACGCCGCAGCGCGCGAGCGCGGAGGTTTCCTGTTGCGCGCGCGTGGCCGCTTCGGAGCGCTTGCACCGGAGCGCGCCAGCGCGGAGGTTTCCTGTTGCGCGCGCGTGGCCGCTCCAGAGCGCTCACGCCGCAGCGCGCGAGCGCGGAGGTTGCCGGGTGAGCGCGCATGTCCGTTCCGCGGCGCCGGGACCGTCGCGCGCAAGACGCTGCGGCGGCACGGCGCGCCCCGTCCGGCCGGCCGGAGCGGTCGGCGGCGCAGCGCGGCTGCGCAGGGGCTGCCGTTGATCGGCCGCATCCTCGGCATCGACCCGGGGCTGCGCTGCACCGGCTTCGGCGTGGTCGACGTCGACGGGCCGCGCTTCGGCTACGTCGCCAGCGGCACGATCCGCACCGCCGAGGCCGCGGCCGGCGACCTGCCGGCCCGGCTGAAGCTGATCTTCGACGGCGTGCGCGAGGTCGTGGCCGCCTGGCAGCCGACCTGCGCGTCGGTCGAGATCGTCTTCGTCAACGTCAACCCGCAGAGCACGCTGCTGCTCGGCCAGGCGCGCGGCGCCGCGCTCGCCGGGCTGGTGGCCGGCACGCTGCCGGTGGCCGAATACACCGCGCTGCAGATGAAGAAGGCGATCGTCGGCCACGGCCACGCGACCAAGGACCAGGTGCAGCAGATGGTCGCGCGGCTGCTGAAGCTGCCCGGGCTGCCGGGCAAGGACGCGGCCGACGCGCTCGGGCTGGCGATCACCCACGGCCACGCGGCAGCCGCACTCGACGCGCTCGCGCGGTCGACGACGCTGCAGCGCCGCGCGCACGCGCAGTACCGGCGCGGGCGGACCTATTGAACGATCGCCCGACGATCACCGCCGAACCGCATCCCACGGAGGATTCCGCCATGACCGCACCCGTCACGACGAGTTGGACCGAGGTCGCCGGCCGCGCCGGCAGCTTCGACGCGTACCTCGCGCTGCCGCCGGCCGGCACCGGGCCCGGCCTGCTGCTGCTGCAGGAGATCTTCGGCGTCAACGTGCACATCCGCGCAGTCGCCGAGCAGTACGCGCTCGACGGTTTCGTCGTGCTCGCGCCGGACCTGTTCTGGCAGCAGGTCAGGCGGCTCGACATCGGCTACACGCCGGACGACATCCAGCGCGGCCGCGCCCTGGCGATGGCCGCCGACCGGGCCGCGCTGCAGCGCGACCTGGCCGACGGCGCGGCCGCGCTGCGCG
>JAFLDG010000060.1 GCA_017302495.1 Burkholderiales bacterium | reverse complement strand
ACCGCATAGCCGTCGTCGGCGCCGCCGCGGCCGTAGAGCTTGCCGTTCTCCAGCTTGGGCGTCCACGGGCCCAGGTCGTTGCGCCAGCCGTTGAACTCGGGCTGCTTGTCCAGGTGGCCGTAGAACACCACGGTGTGCGTGCTGTCGGTCGATGAAGCCCCCTGGGCGCCGAGGGCGCCGTCCCCCCGAGGGGGAGCGTCCGGGCTTCGGGCGGCCGCGCGCCCGGACGTGGCCGGCACGTCGAAGAAGATCAGCGGCGTGCGGCCTTCCAGGCGCAGCACTTCCAGCTTCAGCCCCGCCACCTTGCGCGATTCGACCCAGGCCGCGGCATCGCGCACCACCTTGTCCAGCAGGCCGTGCGCCTGCCAGTCGGCATCGAACATCGGGCTCTTGGCCGGCACGGCGATGTAGTCGGTCAGCGCCGGCAGGATGCGCTGCTCCCAGGCCTGGTCGGCAAAGGCGGCCAGCGCGGTGGCCTCGTCGGCGGGCAGCGGCAGGTTCGGGTCGCGGGCGTTCATCGGCATCCTCCGGCGGCAAAGCGTGGTCGCAGTCTAGCCGCGCGGCGCGGCGGCGGCAAAATGTCCTATTGACAGGACATTAGGACTGCGCCACCCTTCGCCGCCGTGAACCGCGCGCTGCCGCTGCCCAAGTACCACCAGATCTACCTGCTGCTGCGCGAGCAGCTGGCCGACGGCAGCCTGGGCGAGGCGCTGCCCGGCGAGGTGTCGCTGGCCGCGCGCTTCGGCGTGGCCCGCATCACCGTGCGCAAGGCGCTGGAGCAGCTGGCTGCCGAAGGCATGGTGCAGCGCACGCCCGGCCGCGGCACCGTGGTGCGCAGGCCGCCGGGCGCGGCGCGCGGTGCGGCCGGTGCGGCGCCGCGGCCGCTGTCCGGCCTGCTGGAGAACCTCGTCGCGCACGGCCTGGCCACCCGGGTGCGCGTGCTCGAATGCGGCCAGGTCGCCGCCAGCGAGGCCGTCGCCCAGGTGCTGCGCCTGCAGCCCGGTGCGTCGGTGCACAAGGCGGTGCGCGTGCGCTCCACCCGCGAAGGCCCGCTGTCGCTGATCACCACCTTCGTGCCGGCCGCGCTGGCCGCCGGCATTCACCGCCGGGCGCTCGCGCGCGCGCCGCTGCTGGTGCTGCTGGAGCGCGCCGGCGTGCGCATCGGCCATGCGCAGCAGGCGATCTCGGCGCGGCTGGCCGACGACCGCAGCGCGACGGCGCTGGACGTGGCCGTCGGCTCGGCGCTGCTGGCCGTCAACCGGCTGGTGCACGACGACGCCGGCCGGCCGGTGCAATGGCTGCAGGGCCTGTACCGCCCCGACCGCTACGAATACCGCATGGACCTGTCCCGCGTGGGCGACATCGACGCCCGCGTCTGGGTCGGCCACGAACCGCCCGCCCCCACCCCACCACGCACCGCACGAGGAGCCTTGTCATGAGCAACCGCCGCCAGTTCCTGTCGCAATCGGCCGCCACCGCCTCGGCGCTGGCCTTCCCGATGATCGCCACCGCGCAAGGGGCGCCCGTCAAGATCGGGGTGCTGCACCCGGTGACCGGCGCGCTCGCCTTCTCCGGCCAGCAGTGCCGCGAAGGCGCGCTGATGGCGATCGAGGACCTCAACAAGGCGGGTGGGCTGAAGGGCTTGCGCGGCGCCAGGATCGAGCCGGTGCTGGGCGACGCGCAGTCTCAGCCGCAGGTCGGCGCGGCCGAGGTCGAGAAGATGAACGAGGCCGGCGTGGCCTCGATCGTCGGTGCCTATGCCTCGGCGATCTGCCTGGCCACCACGCAGGCCGCGGCCAAGCACAACCTGCCGCACGTCGTGGACGTCGGCGTGGCCGACCAGATCGTGCAACGCGGGCTGAAGAACACCTTCCGCTTCGGCCCCGGCTACGGCAAGTGCGCCGAGGTGGCCGTCGCGAACCTGTACGTGCTGAACAGCACGGCCGGCAAGCCGGCGAAGACGGCGATGATCATCCACGAGGAGAGCCTGTTCGGCACCGGCACCGCGAACCTGCTGGCGCGCGAGCTGCCCGGCTACGGCTTCGAGGTCAAGGAGGTCATCAAGCACGCCAACCCGACGCGCGACTTCAACAACATCGTGCTGCGCATGAAGGCGCTGAACCCGGACATCGTCATCCCGGCCAACTACTACAACGAATACGCGCTGCTGGTGCGCACGATGCAGCAGCAGAAGGTGACGCCGAAGGCCATCTACTCGGTGCTGGGCGGCGCGGCCTCGAGCTTCAAGTTCCTGAAGGAGTTCCCGGACGCGGCCAACGGCATCATCGACTGCAACCACTGGTTCAACCCGAAGGACAAGCGCGCGTTGGATCTGCGCAAGCGCGTCGAGGCCAAGGGCCTGTTCTTCACCTACGAGATCTTCAACACCTACACGGCCACGATGTACCTGGCCGACGCCATCAACCGCGCCGGCAGCGCCGACCGCGCGGCCATCACCGCCGCGCTGGCCAACTCCACCTTCGCCGACCACTTCATGCCCTACGGCCCGACCAAGATGGTCGACGGCCAGAACACCGGCGCGCAGCCGCTGATGACGCAGGTGCTGGGCGGCGACATCAAGGTGATCGTTCCGCGCGAATACCGCCAGGCCGAACCGGTGTTTCCGATGAAGGCCTGATCGCGCGACGGCACGACCGAACGACCGCACGGCGGCCGATGTTCGACCTCGGCATCCTCTACCCGGCCGTGCTCAACGGCCTGACCACCGGCGCGGTGTACGCGCTGGTGGCGCTGGGCCTGACGCTGATCTACGGCGTGCTGCACATCATCAACTTCGCGCACGGCGCGGCGCTGATGCTCGCGCTGTACGCGGTGTACCTGCTGCACCAGCGCCTGGGCTGGGACCCGTATGCAGTGCTGCCGCTGGTGGTGGCCGGCATGTTCGCGCTGGGCTACGCGCTGCAGCGCGGCATCATCAACCGCGCCAGCCACGGCAAGGACGAGAACATCCTGCTGGTCACGCTGGGCCTGGCCATCGTGATGGAGAACCTGGCGCTGCTGGTCTTCAAGTCCGACACGCGCACCATCGACACCGCCTACACGCTGAGCACGGTGTCGCTGCCCGGGCCCTTCGGTGCCGAGGCGATGATCGCGCTACCCAAGCTGATGGCCTTCGGCGGCGCGTTGGCCACGGCCGGTGCCCTGTTGCTGCTGATGCGCGGCACCGACCTGGGCCGCGCCATCCGCGCGGTGGCCAAGGAGAAGCAGGGCGCGCGGCTGATGGGCATCGACGTCGAGCATGTCTATGCCGTCAGCTACGGCATCGGCCTGGCCTGCCTGGGCGCGGCGGCCTGCTTCCTGCTGCCGGCCTATTACGTGAACCCGCAGGTCGGTTCGGGCTTCGTGCTGGTGGCCTTCACCATCGTCGTGCTCGGCGGCATGGGCAGCTTCGGCGGCGCGCTGCTGGGCGGCCTGCTGATCGGCGTGGTCGAGTCGCTGGGCGGCCTGTGGTTCGGCGATTCGCTGGGGCAGGTGGGCATCTACCTGATCTTCATCGCCGTGCTGCTGGTGCGGCCGCAGGGCTTGTTCGGCGAGAGGGCGTGAAGTGAAGCCCAGTGCCTTGCCGTCAGCTATCGGCCCGTTGCTGCCTCTAGTCGTTGCAACTGCAGCGGTCGTTCGTGGCGCTTCAACGTGGCGCACGGGGCCGCCGACGGGGTGGCCGACTCCGTTCAGCCAATTCCTATTCACTCCGTCGGCCACCCCGCCGTCGGCCCGGTCAGTGGTACATCCACCCTGCTCCCGTTCGCACGGGCGAATCAGCCTGCCGTTGCTGCCGGAGCACGCAGCCGGTGCCGGCAAAGCCGAGGAGCGGGCGGCCGACGGAGTGAATAAGAATTTGGCTGAACGGAGTCGGCTGCCCGCTCCTCGGCTTTGCCTCTCGGTCGCAACAACAGCGCAACGGGAACAGAGGACGTCCCGCAGAGCCGCTCAGGGCCGCCAGCGGACCGGCGGAGCCAGATCCGCGACGGACGCCTGGCGCGGCCGTGCCACGTCCGCAACTCCATGGCTCCGGCGCCAAGAGTGGCTGACATGAGAGACCTGCTCGCCATCGCTCTGTTCGTTGCCGTGGTGGCCGCGCTGCTGGCCACCGCCGGCTCCGGCGTCATGCTGAACTTCGTCACCATGGCGCTGTACGCCACGCTGCTGGCGCAGGCCTGGAACCTGCTGGGCGGCTACGGCGGGCAGTTCTCCTTCGGCCATGCGCTGTTCTTCGGCACGGGCGCCTATGCGCAGGCGGTGCTGCAGCTGCAGGGCGGTGTGCCGGCCTGGGTGGCATTGCCGCTGGCGGTGGCGGCTGCCGCGCTGGTGGCCGTCTTCGTCGGCGCATTGGCCTTCCGCTACGGGCTGAAGGGCTCGTACTTCGCGCTGGTGACGCTGGCCTTCGCCGAGGTGTTCCGCATCGTCGCGCTGCAGCTGCCCTTCACCGGCGCCGGCGTCGGCCTGATGCTGCCGCTGAGCGAATCGCTGGCGGCGCTGCAGTTCGCCACGCCGCGCGGCTACGGCTTCCTGGTGTTGGCGCTGGTGGCGCTGGCGCTGCTGGCCACCGCCTGGTTGCGCCATTCGCGCTTCGGCGCGCGGCTGCAGGCCGTGCGCGACAACGAGGACGCCGCGCGCGCGCTGGGCATCGACCCCTTCGCCACCAAGCTGGCGGCCTGCGTGCTGTCGGGCGCCTTCATGGGCGCGGCCGGCGCCTTCTATCTGCAGATGTTCCACTACATCGACCCCGGCATCGCCTACGGGCCCACCACCTCGGTGGAGGCGTTGCTCGGCGCCATCGTCGGCGGCATGGGCACGCTGTGGGGCCCGGTGCTGGGCGCGCTGGCGCTGCATGGGCTGTCGGACGCCACGCGCAACCTGTTCGGCGACCTGCCCGGGCTGAACATGGTGATCTACGGCGTGGTGCTGGTGCTGATCGTCACCTTCGTGCCGCGCGGTATCGCCGGCATCGGGCTGTCGGTGCGGCGGTTGTGGCGAGGGCGTGATGACTGAGCCACTGCTTGAAGTCCGCGGCGTGGCCATCGCCTTCGGCGGGCTGCGGGCGGTGGACGACGTCAGCCTGGCCGTGCCCGCCGGAAGCCTGAGTGCGCTGATCGGCCCCAACGGCGCCGGCAAGACCACGCTCTTCGCCATCGCCTCGGGCTTCCTGCGGCCCGACCGCGGCTCGGTGCGCTTCGACGGCCGCGACATTACCGGCCGGCCGCCACACCTGAACGCCCGCGCCGGGCTGACGCGCACCTTCCAGATCGTGCAGCCCTTCGCCGGCCAGACCGTGCGCGACAACATCGCCGTGGGCGCGCACCTGCACCTGGCCGGGCGCCGCGAGGCGCTGGCCGAGGCCGAGCGCGTGGCTGCGCGCGTGGGCCTGGCGCCGCAACTGGACAAGCCCGCCGCCGACCTGACGGTGGCCGGCCGCAAGCGGCTGGAGCTGGCGCGCGCGCTGGCCACGCGACCGAAGCTGCTGCTGCTGGACGAGGTGCTGGCCGGCCTGAACCCGCAGGAGATCGCCGAGATGCTGCCGGTGGTACGCGGCATCGTCGCCGGCGGCGTGACCGTGCTGATGATCGAGCATGTGATGCAGGCGGTGATGAACCTGGCCGAGCAGGTGTGGGTGCTGTCGCAGGGCAGGCTGATCGCGCAGGGCACGCCGGCGCAGGTGACGCGCGACCCGGCAGTGGTCGAGGCCTACCTGGGCCACGGCACGGCGGCGCGGCTGCTGGAGGCCGAGGCGTGAACGCGCTGCTGTCGGTGGAAGGTCTGCGCAGCGGCTACGGCCGGGTGGAGGTGCTGCGCGGCGTGGACCTGCAGGTGCGCGCCGGCGAGACGGTGGCGCTGCTGGGCAGCAACGGCGCCGGCAAGTCCACGCTGAACAACACCGTCAGCGCGCTGGTGCCGGCCTGGTCGGGGCGCGTGGTGTTCGGCGGCGCCGACCTGACGCGCGCGCGCAGCCGCGAGGTGGTGCGCGCCGGGCTCATCCAGGTGCCCGAGGGGCGGCGCGTGTTCCCCAACCTGAGCGTGCGCGAGAACCTGGAGCTCGGCTCCTATGCCCGCGGCCGCGAACGCCGCAGCGCCAACCTGGCGCGGGTGTTCGAGGTGTTCCCCAAGCTGCGCGACCGCGAGCGCCAACGCGCCGGCACGCTGAGCGGCGGCGAGCAGCAGATGCTGGCCATCGGCCGCGGCCTGATGGCCGAGCCCAAGCTGCTGATCCTGGACGAGCCTTCGCTGGGCCTGTCGCCGCTGCTGGTGGAAGAGATGTTCGCGCTGATCGGCCGGCTGCACGAGCAGGGCCTGTCGGTGCTGCTGGTGGAGCAGAACGTCGGCCAGTCGCTGGCCATCGCCGACCGCGCCTACGTGCTTGAGAACGGTGCCATCCGCTTCAGCGGCACGCCGGCCGAGCTGCTGCAAAGCGCCGAACTGAAGCGCGCCTACCTGGGGGTGTGAGCCATGGCCGCAGCGCAACACGCCCCCACCACGCTGGCGCAGAAGCTGGTGGCGCGCGCCGCCGGCCGCGAACAGGTGACGCCGGGCGAGATCGTCAACTGCCGCGTCGACCTGGCGATGTTCCACGACTCCAGCGGCCCGCGCCGGCTGGCGCCGATGCTGGCCGAGCTGGGCGCGCCGATCTGGGACAAGCAGCGCGTGGTGCTGGTGATCGACCACTACGTGCCCGAGGCCGACGACGAGGCGCGCCGCATCGTGCGCATCGCGCGCGAGTTCGCGCAGCGCGAGCGGCTGCCCCATGTCTACGACAGCCAGGGCATCTGCCATGTGGTGGTGCCGCAGCATGGGCACATCCGGCCGGGCCTGTTCTGCGTGGGCGGCGATTCGCATTCGCCCACCGGCGGCGCCTTCGGCGCGTACATGTTCGGCATCGGCGCCACCGAGATGCTGGGCGTGCTGGTCACCGGCGAGATCTGGCTGAAGGTGCCGCAGACCATCTTCCTGCGCTTCAGCGGCCGGCTGGCCGACGGTGTCAGCGCCAAGGACATGATGCTGTACCTGCTGGGGCGCTACGGGATGAACGCCGCCGCCTACCAGGCCGCGGAGTTCTGCGGCGAGGCGGTCGCCGCGCTGCCGATGGCCGAGCGCATGACCCTCGCCAACATGAGCGCCGAGCTCGGCGCCCAGGTGGGGCTGGTGGCGCCGGACACGGTCACGCGCGACTGGCTGGCCGCGCACGGCGCTCCGGGCGTGGACACCACGCCCTGGCGCAGCGACGAGGATGCCCCGGGCACGCGCTGCCACTTCGACGCCTCGGTGCTGGCGCCGCAGGTCGCGCTGCCGCACAGCCCGGCCAACGTGCGCGCGGTGGACGACCTGGAGCCCACGCCGATCGACGTCGCCTACCTGGGCGCCTGCACGGGGGCCAAGCTGGACGACCTGCGCGCCGCCGCGCGCGTGCTGGCCGGCTACCGCATCGCGCCGGGCGTGCGGCTGCTGGTGGCGCCGGCCAGCCTGGCCGACCGCGAGGCGGCCGAGCGCGACGGCGTGATGCAGCGGCTGCGCGAGGCCGGTGCCGAGCTGCTGCCCAGCGCCTGCGGCGCCTGCGCCGGCTACGGCGGCGCCATCGGCGAAGGCCTGCGCGTGATCTCGTCCACCGCCCGCAACTTCCGCGGCCGCATGGGTTCGGCATCGGCCGAGGTGTACCTGGGCTCGCCCTACACCGTGGCCGCCTCGGCGCTGCGCGGGCGCATCAGCGATGCGCGGGCGGTGCTGGCATGAGGCACTGGGGTGGCATGCGTGCTTCCGGCCCGGAGCTGTCCTTCGTCGCCGTGACGAAAGCAGCCGCTGCGGCGCTTCGACGCGGCGCATGGGGCCGCCGACGGGGTGGCCGACTCCGCTCAGCCCAATTCTTATTCGCTCCGTCGGCCACCCCGTCGTCGGCCCGACCTGTGGTGTGCCTACGCCGCCCCCGTCTGTACGGGCGAAGCGTCTTTTCGTTGCTGCCGGAGCGTGCGGCCAGTGCCGGCAAAGGCGAGGAGGGGGCGGCCGACGGAGTGAATGAGAATTTGGCTGAACGGAGTCGGCTGCCCCCTCCTCGCCTTTGCCTCTCGGTCGCAACAACGGCGCAACGCGAACAGCGGACCTTCCGAACAGCAGCCAAGGGCCGATCGCGGCCGCTGCCACGTCGCAACGTCGGACGATCAAGGGACCGACTCGCTGAATTCGGAGCCGATCGATGAGAACCTGGCGACTGCCCGCCGACATCGACACCGACCAGCTGGCCCCCGGCCATGCGATGAAGAACGGTGTCGAGGTCATCGCGCGCCATTGCCTGGAGACCGTGCGCCCCGAGTTCGCTTCGCAGGTGCAGCGTGGTGATGTGATCGTCGCAGGCCCGCATTTCGGCATCGGCAGCTCGCGCGAGCAGGCGGCCGCGGCGCTGGTGCACCTCGGCGTGGCCGCGGTCATCGCGCCGTCGTTCGCGGGGCTGTTCTTCCGCAACGCCTTCAACCTCGGCCTGCTGCTGCTCACCTGCCCGCAAGCCGCGTCGATCGACGACGGCACGGCGCTGCAGTGGGACCTGGCCGCCTGCACGATCACCCTCGCCGACGGCCGGCAGCTGAAGTTCGAACCGATCCCCGACTTCCTGCTCGACATGGTCCGCGCCGGCGGGCTGATGCCGATGCTGAAACGCCGCTTCCAGGAGACCCGATGAGCACCCCCGAATTCGACCTGCTGATCAAGAACGTGCGCGTCGTACGCCCGCACGGCAACACCGTGCACGAAGCCGACATCGCCGTGCGCGCCGAGAAGGTGGCGCTGGTGGCGCCCGGCATCGCGCCCGAGCGTGCCAAGAACGTGCACGACGGCCGCGGCCGGCTGGCCTTCCCTGGCGTGGTCGATGCGCACATGCATGCCGGCATCTACGCGCCGCTGCAGGAAGACGCCATCAGCGAATCGAAGGCCGCGGCGATGGGCGGCGTGACCAGCTCGCTCAACTACTTCCGCACCGGCCAGTACTACCTGAACAAGGGCGGCGCCTATGCCAAGTTCTTCCCCGAGGTGCTGGCGCTGGCGAAGAACCGCTTCCACGTCGACTACGGCTTCCACCTGGCGCCGATGGACCGCAAGCACATCGACGAAATCCCGATGCTCGTCGACAAGCATGGCGTGGCCAGCTTCAAGATCTTCATGTTCTACGGCAGCCACGGCCTGCACGGCGCCAGCGATTCGCAGCGCGACTTCCTGATGATCGGCGAGGGCGAGCGCTACGACGTGGCGCACTTCGAGTTCGTGATGCGCGGCGTGCAGAAGGCGCGCGAGCTGCTGGGCTCCAAGGCGCGGCAGATCTCGCTGTCGCTGCATTGCGAGACGGCCGAGATCATGACCGCGTACACGAAGATGGTGGAGAAGGACAAGTCGCAGAAGGGCCTGGCCGCCTACCACGCCAGCCGCCCGCCGCACAGCGAGGGCCTGGCGGTCTTCACCGCCGCCTACCTGGCGCACGAGACCGCGCTGCCCAACATCAACCTGCTGCACCTCAGCAGCAAGAAGGCGGTGCAGGCCGCGCTGATGATGGCCGATACCTTCCCGCACATCGACTTCAAGCGCGAGGTGACCATCGGCCACCTGATGCTGGACGTCACCAGCCCCGCGGCCGAGCTGGCCAAGGTGAACCCGCCGATCCGACCGCGCGAGGACGTCGAGTTCCTGTGGCAGGCGCTGCTGGCCGAAGAGCTGGACTGGGTCTGCAGCGACCATGCCTGCTGCCGCCACGAGACCAAGATCCCCAAGCGCTACTTCGGCAACATCTGGATGGCCAAGAGCGGCTTTGGCGGCACCGAATACCTGCTGCCCGCGCTGGTGAGCGAAGGCACCCGGCGCGGCATGGACTACAACCACATGGCGCGCGTCACCAGCTGGAACCCGGCGCAGCGCTTCGGCCTGAATGCCAAGGGCGACTTGGCGCCCGGCTACGACGCCGACATCTCGCTGGTGGACCCGGCGCAGACCTGGACCATCCGCGCCGCCGAATCGCCCAGCACGCAGGGCTACACGCCCTTTGAAGGCCTGGAGCTGTCGGCCCGCGTGACCACCACCTACCTGCGCGGGCAGAAGATCTACGAAGACGGCAACGTGCTGGGCAAACCCAGCGGCCGCTACCTGCACCGGCCGACGGCCTGAGCGCCCGATGCAGGGCCCGCGCATCGAACGCAGCGTGGCGCTGCCCGCGGGCACGCCGCAGGTGCCGGTGGCGATCGTCGGCGCCGGCGCCTGCGGGCTGACGGCGGCGATCTTCCTGCGCGAGGCCGGCATCGACTGCGTGCTGCTGGAACGCGAGCCGCGCGCCTCGGGCAGCAGCGCGCTGTCCTCGGGCTTCATTCCTGCGCCGGGCACGCGCGTGCAGCGCGCGGCCGGTGTGTTGGACGACAGCCCGGCGCGATTCGCCGCCGACATCCAGGCCAAGGCGCACGGCCGGGCCGCGCCGCACGTGGTGCAGGCCTATGCCGAAGCCGTGGGCCCGGCGATCGACGCGCTGGCCGAACGCCACGGCCTGGGCTTCGAGCTGCTGGGCGGCTTTCTCTACCCCGGCCACTCGGTCGCGCGCATGCACACCTTGCCGGCGCGCACGGGCGCGGCGCTGGTGGCGGCGCTGGAGGCCGCGGCCACGGCGGCCGGCGCGATGCTGCTCACCGAGGCGCGCGTGCACACGCTGTGGGCCGATGCCGACGGCCGGGTGCACGGCCTGTCGTACGAGCGGCCCGATGGTTCGACCGAACACCTGCGCTGCCAGGCGCTGCTGCTGGCCTGCAACGGCTTCGGCGGCAACCCGGCGATGGTGCGCGAATGGCTGCCCGAGATGCGCGAGGCCATCTTCGCCGGCCATGCCGGCAACGACGGCAGCGCCATCGCCTGGGGGCAGGCGCTGGGCGCCGCGCTGGCCGACCTGGGCGGCTACCAGGGGCACGGCTCGTGGGCGGTGCCGCAGGGCGCGCTGATCACCTGGGCGCTGATGATGGAAGGCGGCGTGCAGCTCAATGCGCGCGGCCAGCGCTTCCACGACGAAACCGCCGGTTATTCCGAAGCCGCGGTGCAGGTGCTGGCGCAGCCCGGCGGCACGGCCTGGAACGTCTTCGACGAACGGCTGCTGGCGCTGGGCCGCAGCTTCCCCGACTTCCGTGACGCCGAGGCCGCCGGCGCGGTGCGCGGGCCCGTCGATGCGGACGGCCTCGCCGCGCTGATCGGCTGCGATGCCGCCATGCTGCAGGCCACGCTGGCGGGCACGCGATTGCAGCCACCGCTGTACGCGATCAAGGTCACCGGCGCGCTGTTCCACACGCAGGGCGGGCTGGACATCGACGCGCGCTGCCGCGTGCGCCGGCCCGACGGCACGCTCTTCCCCAACCTGCTGGCGGCCGGCGGCGCGGCGCGCGGCGTGTCCGGCGACGCGGTGTGGGGCTACCTGTCGGGCAACGGGCTGCTCAGCGCGGTGGCCGGCGGCGCCATCGCCGCCCAGACGATCCGGGAGAAGCGGGCATGACGACGCTGAAACAACGGCTGGCCGAAGGGCGGGTGCTGCTCGCGCCCGGCGTGTACGACGCCTTGAGCGCGCTGCTGGCCGAGCAGGCCGGCTTCGAGGCGCTGTACTTCAGCGGCGCGTCGCTGGCCTACACGCGGCTGGGCCTGGGCGACATCGGCCTGGTGTCCTATGCCGAGGCGGCCGATGCGCTGGCGCGCCTCACCGAGCGGGTGCGCGTGCCGGTGATCGCGGATGCCGACACCGGCTTCGGCAACGCGCTGAACGTGCAGCGCACGGTGCGCGGCTTCGAGCGTGCCGGCGCGGCGATGATCCAGCTGGAGGACCAGGTCTTCCCCAAGCGCTGCGGCCACCTGGCCGGCAAGGCGGTGGTGCCGGCGGCCGAGATGTGCGGCAAGCTGCGCGCCGCGCTCGATGCGCGCACCAGCGCCGACACGCTGATCCTGGCGCGCACCGACGCGCTGGCCGTCGAGGGGCTGGACGCCGCGCTCGACCGCGCCGAGGCCTACCTGGCCTGCGGCGTGGATGCCCTCTTCATCGAGGCGCTGCGCAGCAGCGCGCAGATGGACGCGGCCTGCGCGCGCTTCGCGCAGCGCGTGCCGCTGCTGGCCAACATGGTCGAAGGCGGGCAGACGCCGGTGCAGTCGGCCGCCGAGCTGGAGGCGCGGGGCTTTCGCATCGTCGTCTTCCCCGGTGGCACCACGCGCGCGGTGGCGTTTGCGCTGCAGGGCTACTACGCGAGCCTGGCCGCGCACGGCAGCACCGCGCCGTGGCGCGAACGCATGCTCGACTTCGACGGGCTGAATGCACTGCTCGGCACGCCGGAGCTGCTGGCGCGCGGGCGCGACTACGGGGGTTGATCGATACGGCGCATCGCGCTCGGGTGCCAGCGGCGAAACGCGGCGCTCGGGTTGCCGGCACGCCGGACGGGCGAGGGCCCGACCCGCGCTTCGGGCCGAGGCAGCGGCACAATCGTCGGCCCGGCTGCGTCCGCTTCGACCACCGACTCGACCACCGACACCGCGCGAGCCTCATGCCCTCGTTCACTGCCGGCCCTGCGTCGCGGCGCTGGCTCGTCGTCGTCGTCGCGCTGGCCGGCGCTGGCTGCGCCGATGCGCCGCGGCTCGACCCGCGCACCGGCGTCCCCGGCCTGCCCGGCCCCGAGGCCGGCCGGCCGGCCTTCGCCGGGCCCGCTTCGCGCCAGGGCGTGGTCAGCACCGCCAACCCCTACGCCGCCGAGGCCGGCGCGCAGATCCTCGAGGCCGGCGGCAACGCCGTCGACGCCGCGGTGGCGGTGGCCTACGCGCTGAACGTCGTCGAGCCGCAGTCGGCCGGCATCGGCGGCGGCGGCTTCATGCTCGTCCACCTCGCGGCCACCGGCGAGACCTTCGCGATCGACTCGCGCGAGCGCGCGCCGGCCGGCGCGACGCCGGGCATGCTCTCCGGCCTGAACTTCACGCAGGCTTCGACCTCGGGCATCGCGGTCGGCGTGCCGGGCATGGTGCGCGGCACCGCGGAAGCCATCCGGCAGTGGGGCCGGCTGTCGCTCGCGCAGGTGGTCGCGCCGGCGATCCACCTCGCCGACCAGGGCTTCGCCGCCACGCCGCGCTTCGTCGCGTCGCCCAACTGCGGCAGCCCGACGAGCCGGGCCACGGTGTACCCGGAGACCGCAGCCTACTTCTGCCCCGGCGGCGCACCGATCCCGGTCGGCACGCTCGTCACGAACAAACCGCTCGCCGAAACGCTGCGCGCGATCGCCGCGAACGGCCCGGAGGCCTTCTATGCCGGCGAGATCGCGCACGGCATCGTCGAGGGCCAGAAGCGCGTCTCCGCGGGCGGCCGGCCCGGCAGCATGACGCTGGCCGACCTGGCCGGCTACCAGGCGACGAAGCGCGAGCCCGCCACGGGCACCTACCGCGGCTGGACGATCAAGGGCATGCCGTCGCCGTCGTCGGGCGGGCTGACGGTGATCCAGATGCTGAAGATGGTCGAGCGTTTCCCGCTCGGCGACGCCGCGGCCGGCTTCGGCTTCGGCAGCGCGAACACGCTGAACGTGATGGCCGAGGCGATGCGCGTGGCCTTCGCCGACCGCGCGGTGTGGATGGGCGACAAGGACTTCTCCTACGTGCCGGAGAAGGGCCTGCTCGCGAAAGAGTACGTGACCACCCGCAGCGCGCTGATCGCCCCGGGCGCGAGGCTCGACCCGAACCCGGCAGCCGGCGACCCGCGCGACTACGACGTCGCCGAAGCGCCGGGTCTGCGCGACGCGCGGGTCGCGCAGGCCGAGCCGTCGTTCGCCGGGCCGGGCGGCTCGACGACCCACTTCTCGGTCACCGACCGCTGGGGCAACTTCGTCAGCTACACGAACACGATCGAGTCGGGCTACGGCGCCGGCATGTTCGCCGGCTACTACCCGGCCGGCTGCGCCGAGGTCGCGTGCTTCAGGAGCTTCGGTTTCCTGCTCAACAACGAGCTGACCGACTTCAACTTCAATCCGGCGACGAACCCGTTCACCGGCCAGGCGGCGACGAACGACGTCGCCCCGGGCAAGCGTCCGCGCAGCAGCATGGCGCCGACGATGATCTTCGATCCGCAGGGCAGGCCGGTGGCGGCCTTCGGCTCGCCGGGGGGCGCGACGATCATCAACTCGGTGTTCAACGTCGCGCTGAACCTGATCGACCACCGGATGACGCTGCAGCAGGCGATCGACGCGCCGCGGCTGTCTGTCACAAGCACCGCCAGCACGGTCAATATCGACAACGGCAGCCCGGCCGCACCGGCGCCGTTCCCGGCGGCGTCGCTCGACGCGCTGCGGGCGCTGAAGTACACGGTCAATCCGCCTCTCGACATCGGCTCGGTGCAGCTGGTGGTCGTCGATCCGCGCACCGGACAGCAGTACGGCGGCGCCGATGCGCGCCGCGAAGGCAGCGTGATCGGCCTGCCCAGGCCGCGCGCCGGCCGCTGAGCACGGCGCGGGCTGCGCGCCGCCGCGGGCGCTGCCGCCGAGCGCCAGCAGCGCGGTGCCGCAGCCTCGGCCGGCCGCGGCGCGCGCCGCCGCATGGCTGCGGGTTGGCGGCCGGCGTCTACGCCGGTGACCTCGGCTCCGCAGGACCCAGCCCCTGCAGCCACTCGCCGAGCACGCCGAAGACCTCGTCCTGTTCCGGCTCGTTGAAGATCTCGTGGTACAGCGCGCGGAACTCGTGCGCCGCCACCACCGCCTGCGGCGCGGCCGCGGCAAAGCCGGCGCTGCCGGCCGGGGCCACGCAGCGGTCGCTGCCGGCCCACAGCAGCAGCGTCGGCACGGGCCAGCGCTCGGCGCGCTGTTCGACGAAAGCGCCGCCGTCGACGATGAACCGGGCCAGCCGCGGCGCGATGCGGTCGTGCACCAGCGGGTCGGCGACGTAGCGCTGCACGACCTGCGGATCGCGCGAGATCCACGCCGGGTCGAGCCCGTTGTTCACCGCCAGGTTCGGCGCGAGCCGGCCGGCCACCGCCAGCAGCAGCCGCTGCGAGGCGCTCATCTCCACCGCCAGCGCGGGCGACGACAGCACCAGCGCATCCACCGGGCGGCTCCACGGTTCGCGGTCGTTGGCCAGGCCGGCCACGAAGCGCGCCGCGACCAGCCCGCCCAGGCTGTGGCCGAGCAGCAGCAGCGGGCCCGGCTGCGCCGCGCGCACCGCGTCGATCACCCGGGCCAGGTCGCGCAGCAGGTCGTCGGCCGCGTGCAGCCGGCCGCGTGCGCCCTCGCTGCGGCCGTGGCCGCGGTGGTCGTAGCCGGCCACCTGCCAGCCCCAGCCGACGAGGCGGGTGGCGACGTGTTCGTAGCGGCCGATG
>JAFLDG010000006.1 GCA_017302495.1 Burkholderiales bacterium | reverse complement strand
GCGCGCGGCCGGCGAGTGCACCGTGGTCCACGCCGGCTCGATGGGCGTGCCGAACGCGCTCGACGTGCTGCTCGACGCCGCGGCGCGGCTGCGCGACGAGCGCCTGCGCTTCGTGCTCGTCGGCGACGGCCACGAGCGGCCGCGTCTGGTGCAGCGCATCGCCGACGAGGGGCTGGCGCGCGTGCAGTGGTTCGAGCCGGTGCCGAAGACGCAGGTGCCGGCCCTGCTCGCCGGCGCCGACATCGCCTACCTCGGCTGGCGGCGGGTGCCGATCTACCGCTTCGGCATCGCGCCGAACAAGCTGATGGACTACCTGATGGCCGGCTGCTGCGTGCTGCATGCGGTCGAGGCCGGCAACGATCCGGTGGCCGAGGCCGACTGCGGCTTGACCGTCGCGCCCGAAGACCCCGATGCCGTGGCCGCAGGGCTGCGCCGGCTCGCTGCGCTGCCGGCCGACGCGCGCCGGGCGATGGGGAATCGCGGCCGCAGCTTCGTGCTGGCCCATCACACCTACCCGGTGCTCGCGCGCCGCTTCCTCGAGGCGCTGGCATGAGCCCGCCCGGCCGCCCGAAGGGCGAATACCGGAGGCCGCAGGCCGAAGGTACTCCAGTGAACCCGCCGCGCCGTCCCGATGGAGAGCCGCACGGGCCGGTGCCGCCCGGACGCGGCCCGGAGAAGCCGCCGCCGGACGAGACCGAAGCCGTCGCGGCGCGTTATGCACGCCGCGGCGACCCCGACCGCTACAGCGCGCTGCGGCCCGAGGTGTGGCAGACGCTGCAGGAGCGCCAGCGCACGCTGCTGCGCCTGCTGGCGGCGCACGGCGTGCGCGACTGCGGCGGGCTGAACCTGGTCGAGGTCGGCTGCGGCGCCGGCGGCAACCTGCTGGAACTGCTGCGGCTGGGTTTCGCGCCCGAGCGGCTGCGCGGCATCGAGCTGCTGCCGGCGCGCTTCGAGATCGCGCGCCGGGTGCTGCCGGCGGCGGTGCGGCTCGACTGCGGCGATGCCTGCGCGGTGCCGGTCGCACCGGCCAGCCAGGACCTGGTGCTCGCGGCCACGGTGTTCTCGTCGATCCTGGACGGGGCGTTCCAGCAGCGGCTGGCGGCCGCGATCTGGTCGTGGCTGAAGCCCGGCGGCGCGGTGCTGTGGTACGACTTCGCGCTGGACAACCCGCACAACCCGGACGTGCGCGGCGTGCCCTTGCAGAGGCTGCGCGCACTCTTCGCCGACGGCCGCATCGACGCGCGGCGCGTGACGCTGGCGCCGCCGCTCGCACGCGCCGCCTGCCGGCTGCACCCGGCGCTGTATCCGGTGCTGAACGCGCTGCCGCTGCTGCGCACGCACCGGCTGGCGTGGATCGGCAAGCCGGCCTTCGAGCCGTTCGCGGCGCGTGCGGGTGTGACCACTTCGGACCGCCAAGTCGATGCGCTGCGCGATGCCGAAGGCATCTGAACGGCACGTCGGCGCCGCCCGGGCGCCGATGGGGTGGCGGCGTCCGGGGATAGAATCACTACTTCACTACATTCGATCGGGTGATGATGAAGACCGTGACCGCGGCCGAGGCCAACCGGCAGTTCTCGGCCATGCTGCGCGAGGTCGCCGCCGGCACGGCCGTGTTGGTCACCTCGCGCGGCAAGCCGGTGGCGACGATCGAGCCGGCGCGTGCGCCCGCGGCCGGGCCGAGCGCGGCCAAGCGCCGCCTGCTCGAGCACCTGCGCGGTGTGCGGGCGGCCGGCAAGCGCAACTGGAGCCGCGACGAGCTGTACCGCTGATGGCGAAGATCGCGATCGACACCAACCTGTTGGCCTACGCCGAAGGCGCCGGCGACGAAGGCCGACGCGCGCGGGCCGTCGAGGTGCTGGCGGCCTTGCCCGAGCAGTCGGTCGTGCTGCCGGTGCAGGTCCTGGGCGAGTTGTACCGGGTGCTGGTCGGCAAACTGAAGCAGAGGCCGCAGGCCGCGCGCGCGAACGTGCTGCGTTGGAGCGACGCGTTCGCGCCTTCGGATTCGACCTGGTCGGCGATGCAGTCCGCGTTCGACCTGAGCGCGGACCACGGGCTTTCGATCTGGGACGCGCTGATCCTGTCGGTGGCGGCCGAGCAGCGCTGCCGCCTGCTGCTGAGCGAGGACCTGCAGGATGGGTTCACCTGGCGCGGCACGACGGTGGTCGACCCCTTTGCGCTTCGACCGGCACCGCTGCTGCAGGACCTGTTGGCGCCCGAGGCCGTGCCCGCGCGCAGACCGCGCGGCCCGACGGTGGCGACGAAGGCCCGCCGATGACCACCCCCTTCCTGCCCTTCGCGCTGCCCGAGATCGGCGACGACGAGATCGCCGAGGTGGTGGACACACTGAAGTCCGGCTGGGTCACCACCGGGCCGAAGGCGGCGCGCTTCGAGCGCGACTTCGTCGCCTTCCTCGGCGATCCGTCGCTGCAGGCGGTCGCGGTCAACTCGGCCACCGCCGGGCTGCACCTGGCGCTCGAGGCGCTCGGCATCGGGCCTGGCGACGAGGTGATCACGACCACGCACACCTTCACCGCCACCGCCGAGGTGGTGCGCTACCTCGGCGCCGACGTGCGGCTGGTCGACATCGATCCGGCCACGCTGAACATCGACCCGGCCGCGGTCGAGGCCGCGGTCGGCCCGCGCACGAAGGCGATCCTGCCGGTGCACTACGGCGGGCTCGCGGCCGACATGGCGGCGATCCTCGGCATCGCCCGCCGGCACGGGCTGAAGGTGGTGGAGGACGCCGCGCACGCGCTGCCCACCAGCTGCGGCGGCGCCCTGGTCGGCACGCTCGCCAGCGATGCGACGGTGTTCAGCTTCTACGCGAACAAGACGATCACCACCGGCGAGGGCGGCATGCTGGTCACGCGCGACGACGCGCTGGCCAGGCGCGCGCGGGTGATGCGGCTGCACGGCATGAACCGCGACGCCTTCGACCGCTTCACCGCGAAGGTGCCGAGCTGGTACTACGAGATCGTCGCGCCCGGCTTCAAGTACAACCTGACCGACATCGCCGCCGCGCTCGGCCTGCAGCAGCTGAAGAAGGCGCGTGCGTTCCAGCAGCGGCGGGCGGCGATCGCCGCCGCCTACGACGCCGGCTTCGCGGGCCTGCCGCTGCAAGTGCCGCCGCAGCCGCTGCCCGGCGACCTTCACGCCTGGCACCTGTACCCGGTGCGGCTGGCCGACGCCGCCGGCGTCGCGCGCGACCGCTTCATCGAGCGGCTGTTCGAGCAGGGCATCGGCTGCAGCGTGCACTACATCCCGCTGCACCTGCACCCGTACTGGCGCGAGCGCTACGGCCTGCAGCCGGCACAGTTCCCGCACAGCCAGCAGGCGTACGAACGCATGGCGAGCCTGCCGATCTACACCCGCATGAGCGACGCCGACGTGCAGCGCGTGGTCGCCGCGGTGCGCGCGGCGCTGGGCGCCTGAACGGGCCGCGGCGGGCGATGGCCAAGCGCGCCTTCGACCTGCTCGGCGCCGGGCTCGCCTTGCTGCTGCTCGCACCGCTGCTGGCCGCGATCGCGCTCTGGATCAAGCTCGATTCGCCCGGGCCGGTGCTGTACCGGCAGGAGCGCGTCGGCCGCGGCGGGTGCCTGTTCCGCATCCACAAGTTCCGCACGATGGTGGCCGACGCCGACCGCCGCGGCCCGCCGCTGACCGTGGGCGCCGACCCGCGCATCACGCGCGCCGGCGCCTGGCTGCGGCGCACGCGGCTGGACGAGTTGCCGCAACTGCTCGACGTGATCGCCGGCCACATGAGCCTGGTCGGGCCGCGGCCCGAGGTGCCGCAGTACGTGGCGCACTATCCGCCGGGCCTGCGCGAGCGCGCGCTCGCGGTGCGGCCCGGCATCACCAGCGACGCCGCGCTCGACTACCTCGACGAGAGCACGCTCCTCGGGCGCAGCTCCGATCCCGAACGTGCCTACGTCGAGACGATCCTGCCGCACAAGCTGCAGCTCGCGGCCGACTATGCCGAGCACGCGACGCTTTGGACCGACCTTCGGGTGCTGGCGCGCACGCTGCGCCGGTTGCTAGGCCGATGAACCCGCCCGACCGGCCCGCTGCGGTCGTGGACCGGCCCACAGCGACCTTGGCCGAGCCGCCGGCCGCGCTCACCCCCTGGCACCGGCTGGACCTGTTCCTCGCCCGCCTGCGGCCGCACCGGGAGCCGCTGTCGCTGCTGGTCGATGCGGTCGTCATCGCCGTCTGCTGGAACCTGACCTACCTGTTCCGCCTCGGCTTCGAGCGCTGGCTCAGCGCACGGCCCGGGTACGACGGCTGGGTGCTGCTCGGCGTGACCGCGGCGTACCTGGCGGTGTTCGTGGCCTTCCGCGTGCCGCAGGGGCTGTGGCGCTTCTCCGGCTTCGGCGAGGTCCAGCGGCTGACGCTGGCCTGCGCGCTCGCCGGCATCGGCAGCGCGGTGGTGATCATGAGCCTGGGCCTGGCCAAGGTGCCGCGCGCGGTGCTGGCGCTGCACCCGGTGGTCACGCTGATGGGCGTCATCGTCGTGCGCATCGCCTACCGGATGCTGTACGAGCACGCGCGCGCGCGCATCACCGGCGGCAGCGGCGAGGTGCGGCGCGCGCTGATCCTCGGCGCCGGCGATGCCGCGCGCTGGCTGCTCGCCGGCATCCACCGCCAGGGCTGGACCGTGCTCGGCCTGCTCGACGACGACCCGGCCAAGCGCGACGCGCGGATTGCCGGCGTGCCGGTGCTCGGCACGCTCGACGACCTGCGCGACCCGGCCGTTCGCGGCGCCGCGACGCACGTCGTGGTCGCGATGCCTTCGGCCACGCCCGCGCAGCGCCGGCGCGCGCTGGAGCTGGCGGCCGCCACCGGCCTGCCGGTGCTGACGGTGCCGAACGCGGCCGAGCTGTCCGACCCGAACCGGCGCAACCCGCGCGTGCGCGACATCGAGCCCGAAGACCTGCTCGGCCGCGAGCCGGTGCAGCTGGACGAGGCCGGCATCGATGCGACGCTGCACGGCAAGACGGTGCTGGTGACGGGAGCCGGCGGCAGCATCGGCGCCGAGCTGTGCCGGCAGGTGGCGCGCTTCGCGCCGGCGCGGCTGGTGCTGCTGGAGCTGAGCGAGTTCAACCTCTACACGATCGAGCAGGACTTAAGCGAGGCCTTCCCCGAGCTGCCGCTGGTGCGGCTGATCGGCGACGTGAAGGACCTGGACGCGCTGCGCCGCATCTTCGGGCAGTGGCGGCCGCAGGTGGTGTTCCATGCCGCGGCCTACAAGCACGTGCCGCTGATGGAGGAGGGCAACGCCTGGGCGGCGCTGCGCAACAACACGCTCGGCACCTGGCACGCGGCGCTGGCCGCGGCCGAGGCCGGCGCCGAGCGCTTCGTGCTGATCAGCACCGACAAGGCGGTGAACCCGACGAACGTGATGGGCGCCAGCAAGCGCGCGGCCGAGATGGTGGTGGCGCGCATGGCCGCGGCGCACCCGGGCACGCGTTTCATCGCGGTGCGCTTCGGCAACGTGCTCGGCTCCAGCGGCAGCGTGATCCCGAAGTTCAAGGAGCAGATCGAGCGCGGCGGGCCGGTGACCGTGACCCACCCGGAGATCATCCGCTACTTCATGACCATCCCCGAAGCGGCGCGGCTGGTGCTGCAGGCCGCGGCGATCGGCCAGAGCGGCCAGGTGCTGGTGCTGGACATGGGCGAGCCGGTGAAGATCGTGGACCTGGCGCGCGACCTGATCCGGCTCTCGGGCCACACGCCGGACGAGATCCCGATCGAGTTCACCGGCCTGCGGCCCGGCGAGAAGCTGTACGAGGAACTGCTGGCCGACAGCGACGCGACGCTGCCGACCGGCGTGTCGCGGCTGCACGTCGCGCGGCTGCCGCCGGACGGCGGCGATGTCGACGCGCTGCTGCAACGGCTGGCCGGCGGTACCGAGCCGGCCGGCGACGACGAGGTGCGGGCGCAGCTGGCGGCGGCGGTCTGCGAGTACCGGCCCGCGCCGCTGCATGGTCCGGCCGCCGGGCCATCGCACGGCACTGTTCCGTGACGGAGCGCACGGCACGGGCCCCGGCAGGCGCGCGACGATCGGAACCTTCAGCGAGACGTGAACGATGACGAGCGCACCCCCGCCCGACCCGACCCGGCGCATCGACGTGATCGCCGGCGCGCGGCCGAATTTCATGAAGATCGCGCCGATCTTGCGCGCGATCCGCGTGCGTCAGGCCGCCGGCAGCCGGTTGCGCACGCGCCTGGTTCACACCGGCCAGCACTACGACCAGCGCATGTCGGGCGAGTTCTTCACCCAGCTCGGCATTCCCGAGCCGGACGTGAACCTCGAGGTCGGCTCCGGCACCCAGGCCGAGCAGACGGCGGCGATCATGACCCGCTACGAGCGGCTGCTGCTCGACGACCCGAGCGCGTTGTGCCTGGTGGTCGGCGACGTGACCTCGACCATGGCCTGCGCGATCGCGGCGCAGAAGCTGCGCGTCCCGGTCGCGCACGTCGAAGGCGGCATCCGCTCCGGCGACTGGACGATGCCGGAGGAGATCAACCGCCTGGTCACGGACGCGATCACGAACTGGTTCTTCACCACCAGCGAGGCGGCCAACCAGCACCTGAAGCGCGCCGGCGTGGGCGACGAGCGCATCTTCTTCGTCGGCAACACGATGATCGACACGCTGCTGGCGAACCTGGAGCGGCTGCGCCCGCCGCCGTTCTGGGGCGAGGCGGGCCTGCAGCCCGGCGGCTACTTCGTGCTGACGCTGCACCGGCCCGCGAACGTCGACGAGCCCGCCGCCTTCGCCCGCATGCTCGCCGCGATCGGCACCGGCACGCGCGGCCTGCCGGTGGTGTTCCCGGTGCACCCGCGCACCGCGAAGACGCTGGCCGCGCTGCCCGCCCGCCCGCACAGCCTGCTCGCGGTGGAGCCGCAGCCGTACCTGGAGTTCAACCACCTGGTGCGGCACGCGAAGGGCGTGATCACCGACAGCGGCGGCGTGACCGAGGAGACCACCGTGCTCGGCGTGCCCTGCCTGACGCTGCGTGATACCACCGAGCGGCCGGAGACGGTGACGGTCGGCACGAACGAGCTGATCGGCACCGACCCCGCGGCACTGAAGCCGGTGCTGGACCGGCTGTTCGACGGGCGGTGGAAGAAGGGTGCGATCCCCCCGCTGTGGGACGGGCGCACCGGCGAGCGCATCGCCGCGGTGCTGGAGCGACTGCTGGGCCCGTAGGCCCGGCCGGTCGGCGAGGTCGAGCGGCCGAGCGGCCGCCGGCGCCCCGCGACGCGCGGGAAAGAATCGCCGCCGCGTTGCGCCGTGGCGCGGTGCCGCTGGCGTACCCACGCAGGGCGCCGGACGCAGGCGGTTGAAGTTTCGCCACGCAATGGCGAAAATGCAGCCATGTATCAGCGGAATATCATCCGCAAGCTGAACGCGGCTCTCGCCGACACGCGGGTCGTGCTGCTGAACGGCGCGCGCCAGGTGGGCAAGAGCACGCTGGCGCAGCAGTTGGCCCGGCAA
Organism: Burkholderiales bacterium; assembly: GCA_017302495.1. Taxonomy (GTDB): domain Bacteria; phylum Pseudomonadota; class Gammaproteobacteria; order Burkholderiales; family Burkholderiaceae_C; genus Rubrivivax. Next base: position 30,143 of record JAFLDG010000006.1, on the reverse strand, counting down.
CGCGGCGGGCAGTACCTGAGCCTGGATGACCCGGCGATCGCCGAACTGGCCCGGACCGACCCTTCGGCCCTGGTGAGCGGCGCGGCAGGCTTCACCGTGATCGACGAGGTGCAGTCCGCGCCGGGGCTGTTCCCCGCACTCAAGCGCGAGGTCGACCGTCACCCCGTGCCGGGGCGCTTTCTGCTGACCGGATCGGCCAATGTGTTCATGCTGCCCACGGCGGCCGAGTCGCTGGCCGGACGCATGGAGGTGCTGACGCTCGACCCCTTGTCGCAGTGCGAGATCGAGGGCTCGCCGCACAACTTCGTCGATGCCTTGTTCGGCCCTGCGCCCTGGGTGCGGCGCACGCTGCCGACCGACCGCGCCGATCTCGTGCGCCGCCTGGTGTCGGGCGGCTTTCCCGAAGGCCTGGGCCGTACCGATGCACAGCGGCGGGATGCCTGGTTCCGTGCCTACCTGACGAGCCTGTTGCAGCGCGACGTGCGCGACTACGCGAACATCGAGGGCCTGCACGACATGCCGCGGCTGCTGTCGCTGCTGGCGGCGCGCGCCAGTTCGTTGCTGAACATGGCCGAGGTGTCGCGCGCCACGGGCATCGCGCACTCGACGCTGCGCCGCTACCTGTCGCTGCTGGAGGCGCTGTTCATCGTGCAGCCGCTGCCGGCGTGGTCGGCCAACCTCGGCAAACGGCTGGTCAAGGCGCCGAAACTGCACCTGATCGACGCCGGCCTCACGGCGCATCTGCGCGGCCACACCGATGCCGCGGTGCTGGCGCTGTCGCCACTGCTGGGCCCGCCGCTCGAGACGTTTGCAGTTCAGGAATTGCGGCGCCATTTGCGCTCGGCCGACACCGCCGCTTCGGCCCTGCACTTCCGCACGGCTGCGGGGCTCGAGGTCGACATGGTTCTGGAGACGCCGGACCAGCGCATCGTGGGCGTCGAAGTCAAGGCCAGCGCGAGCATCACCCAGGCCGACTTCAGCGGCCTGCGCGCGTTGGCCAGTGCCGCCGGTAATGCCTTCGTCCGAGGCGTCGTGCTCTACACCGGCGAACAGCTGCTGCCGTTCGAAGAGACTCTGTGGGCCGTGCCCCTGGGCGTGCTGTGGGCGGGCGGCAGCCGGCAGGCGTGACCGCCGCCGGCGGCTGAACGAGCGCTTCAGCCCGGCGGCTCGGCGCGCCAGACGCGGCGCTGCACGTAGTCGGTGTAGCTGAGCACGATGCGCAGCACCTTGTCCGACACGTTCGTCGGCGCGTAGTCCGGCACCAGGCGCAGCAGCCGCTCGCCGCCCCGTGGCTGCGCCTCTACCACCGGCAGCGCGTCGAGCACGCGCGGCAGGCTCAGGCCGACGAAGACGACCGCGGCTTCCTCGAAGCCCTCGGGCCGCTCGTGCACCTCGCGCAGGTTCAGCGCCGGGAAGTTCAGGATCGACGATTCCTCGGTGATCGTGCCGCTGTCGGACAGCACCACCCGCGCACGCGTCTGCAGGTGCACGTAGTCGAGGAAGCCGAAGGGCTTGTGGAACTGCACCCGCGCATCGGCCTGCAGGCCGAGCGCCTCCATGCGCTTGCGCGTGCGCGGATGAGTCGACACCACCACCGGCTCGTCGTAGCGCCGCGCGACCGCGTCGAGGATCGCGAACAGCTGCTGCAGCCGCGCCGGGTCGTCGACGTTCTCCTCGCGGTGCGCGCTGACCACCGTGTAGCGCTGCGCCTGCAGCCCGAGCCGGGCGAGCACGTCGCTGGCCTCGATCTTGCCGTGGTGGTGATCGAGCACCTCGCGCATCGGGCTGCCGGTGCAGATCACCTGGTCCGGAGGCAGGCCCTCGCGCAGCAGGTACTCGCGCGCGATGTGGCTGTAGGTCAGGTTGACGTCGGCTATGTGGTCGACGATACGGCGGTTGATCTCCTCCGGCACGCGCTGGTCGAAGCAGCGGTTGCCGGCCTCCATGTGGAAGATCGGCACCTTGCGCCGCTTCGCCGCGATCGCGGCGAGCGCGCTGTTCGTGTCGCCCAGGATCAGCAGCGCCTCGGGCCGGGCCATCGCGATGACCTCGTCGACGCGCATGATCACCTGGCCGATGGTCTGCGCCGCGGTCTGCCCGGCGGCATCGAGGAAGTGGTCGGGCCGGCGCACGCCGAGGTCGCGGAAGAAGACCTCGTTCAGCTCGAAATCGAAGTTCTGGCCGGTGTGCACGAGCACATGGTCGCAATGCTGGTCCAGGCGATCGATCACGCGCGACAACCGGATGACTTCCGGCCGCGTACCAACCACCGTCATGACCCTAGGCATGCATCGCCTCGCGGATCTCGGGCAGCCGCAGCAGCACCTGCTTGACCTGCGCCACATCGAGCCGGCGGGTGTTGTGGGAGGTGTAGTCCTCGGCGGCAGAGATCTGCGTCTCCCCCTCGACGAAGAACTTGTCGTAGTTCAGGTCGCGGGCGTCGGCCGGGATGCGGTAGTAGCCGCCGAGGTCCTCGGCGCGCGCCATCTCCTCACGCGACACCAGCGATTCGTACAGCTTCTCGCCGTGCCGCGTGCCGATGATACGCACCGGGTTGTCGCGCTGCAGCAGCTCGCGCAGGGCCTGGGCCAGGTCACCCACGGTCGACGCCGGCGCCTTCTGCACGAAGATGTCGCCGGGCCGGGCGTGGCCGAACGCGTACAACACCAGGTCCACCGACTCCTGCAGCGACATCAGGAATCGCGTCATCTGGGGATCGGTCACCGTCAGCGGCTGCCCGGCGAGCAGCTGCGAGACGAAGAGCGGAATCACCGACCCGCGAGAGGCCATCACGTTGCCGTAGCGCGTCGCGCACAGCACGGTGCGCTGCGGGTCGCACAGGCGCGACTTCGCGACCATCACCTTTTCCATCAGCGCCTTGCTCAGCCCCATCGCGTTGATCGGGTACACCGCCTTGTCGGTCGAGAGCACGACGCAGCGCTGCACCCCCTGCGTGATCGCCGCGCGCATCACGTTCTCGGCGCCGATGACGTTGGTGCGCACCGCCTCCATCGGGTGGAACTCGCACGACGGCACCTGCTTCAGCGCCGCGGCGTGGAACAGGTAGTCCACGCCGGCCAGCGCGTCGTGCACGCTGTCGTAGTCGCGCACGTCGCCGATATGGAACTTCAGCTTCGGGTGGCGGAAGCGCAGGCGCATGTCCTCCTGCTTCTTCTCGTCGCGGCTGAAGACGCGGATCTCGGCAAAGTCGGAGTTGAGGCAGTGTTCGAGCAGCGCATGGCCGAACGAGCCGGTGCCGCCGGTGATGAGCAGGACTTTGTCTTGGAACATGGGGCGGGTTCGGGGCGGTCAGCCGAAGGCGTGCATGCGCCGCACCAGTTCGGGCCAGTCGGGTGGCCGGTAGCCGGTGGTGCTGCGGAAGCGGGTCGAGTCGAGCGAGCGGTCGATCACCACCCGCTCGTCGCGTCGGATCTCGGTGTCGCGCCCGTACTGCGCGGCCACCAGCCGCAGCAGCGCCAGCTTGTCGATCGGCGCCGCCGACACGTGGTACAGGCCGTGCAGCGCCGGGTCCGGCAGCACGTGGTCGCGCACCACGGTGGCCAGTTCGACCGTCGGCAGGCCCGAGAACACGGCCCGCGCGTAGCCGCGCACCGGCCCGCTCTGCGCCAGGAACCAGCTGACCAGGCCGTGGGCGCCGGACAGCTCGGGGCCGATGATCGAGGTGCGCAGCGTCACCGCATGCGGCGCATCGACCACCTCGCCGAGCAGCTTGCTGCGGCCGTACAGGTCCTGCGCATCCGGCGCATCGTCCTCGACGTAACCGCCGCGCGTGCCGGCGAAGACGCAATCGGTGCTGATGTGCACCAGGCGCGCGCCGACCAGCGCACACAGCCGCGCCAGCCGGTGCGGCAGCAGCGCGTTCAGCGGCAGCGCGGCCAGTGGATCGTCGGCCTCGGCCAGCTGCTTGACCAGGCCGACGCAGTTGATCACCGCCTGCGGCCGCACCGCATCGAACAGCCGCATCAGCGCATCGGGGTTCTCGACATCGACGCCGACCTGCACCTGCGCGCGCAGCGCCTCGGGCAGCAGGCGCACGGCGGCAGGCGAACGGGCCGAACCCTCGACCTGCAGCCCCGCGCTGGCGTCCAGCAGCCTCAGCATGGCGTTGCCGAGCATGCCGGTGGCGCCGAGCACCAGGATCTTGGTCGGGTTCGCGGGCGGGTCCATCGGGTCAGCGGCGATCGGCGGCCGTATTGTCGCCGTGATCCCGTGCCGCATCGACCGCCGACTGCAGGTGCGCCAGCAGCGCCGGCGTCAGCACCCGCGGCGAGAACTGCTCGGCATGGCAGCGCCGGCCGGCTGCGCCCAAGCGTTCGCGCTCGGCCGGGCCCAGCGCGTGCAGGCTGCGCAGCGCCGCGGCCAGCGCCGCAGCGTCGCCGGGCGCGCAGGCGATGCCGGCCCCGGCCTCGCGCACCAGCCGCGCGCCCTCGCCGCCGATCGCCGCGACCACCGGCCGGCCCGCGGCGAAGTAGCTCTGCAGCTTGCTGGGCACGGTCAGTGCCATCGCCGGATCGTCCTTCAGCGTCAGCAGCAGCGCCTGCGCCTGCGCCAGGATGCCCGGCATCTGCTCCGGCGCAAAGCGGCCCGGCAGCTGCACGTTGCCGAGTGCGCGCGCGCGCACCTGTTCGGCCAGCCAGGCGCTGCGGCTGCCGCTGCCGACCAGCACGATGCGCAGGTCGGGCAGGTCACGCAGCCGCTCCGCGGCATCGAGCACCGTGTCCAGCGCCTGTGCAGTGCCCAGGTTTCCGGCGAAGACGGCGTTGAAGCCCGGCTCCAGCTGCAGCGCCGGCGGCGCGTCGACCGGGACCTCGTCATCGCCGGGATTGGCATGCACGCGCACCGGCACATGGGGCGGCGCGAGCGCGCGCACCGGCTCGACGAAAGCCGGCGACTGCACCAGCAGCAGCGTGCAGCGCGCGTAGACGAGGCGCACGACGCGCTCGACCGCGGCCAGCAGCCGCGGGTGGCGCACGTAGCCGGTGACCTGCAGGCTCTGCGGCCACAGGTCCTGCACCCACACCACCAGTGGGCACGACTTCAGCCGCGCCAGCACGATCGCCGCCAGCGCCTGCAAAAGCGGCGAGGTGGCATAGACGAAGACCACGTCGAAACGCTGGCCGCGCAGCCGCCAGGCGCCGCAGGTCGCGGCCGAGGCGATGAACGACAGGTAGTTCGCGGCCAGCCGCAGCGCCCCGCCGCGGCCGCGCGGCAGCAGCGGGACTCGGTGGATCTGCACACCCCGGTAAGGCTCGACAACGCAAGCCGCGGCGCGATAGCCGTCGAAGACGGTGCCGCCGGGATAGTTCGGCTGGCCGGTCAGCACCGTCACTCGATGCCCGGCGGCCTGCAGCGACTGCGCGACGTCGTTGATGCGGAAGCTCTCGGGCCAGAAGTGCTGGCTGAAGAGCAGGATGCGCAGCGGGTGTTCGCGGCCGCCCGGCCCGACGGCATCAGGAGCCACCATGCACCACCGCCGTGCCGTCGTCCCTAGCCCGCGCGCTGGCAGATCCAGAGGCTGTGCCGAGCGCGAGAATGCGCGCCCAGGTACGTCGGGCAGTGACCGCCCAGTCGTACTGGCGGCTGCGCTCCAACGCAGCAGCAGCCACCTGCCGCGAGAGCGCCTCGTCGGCGATGACCTTGTGCAGCGCCGCATGCAGGCTGGCGGAGTCGTAGGGCGAGAAGTACAGCAGCCCATCGCCGCCGAACTCGGGCATCGGCATGACGTCCGAACACAGCACCGGCCTGCCGGCCCCGAGCGCTTCGAGCAGGATGTTGGGGCAGTTCTCGCACGACGATGCGAACACGATCGCATGCGCGTGGTGATAGTAGGCCGGCAGATCCGCATACGGCACCGCGCCGGGCATCTGCACCTGGCCTTGCAGGCCCAGACTGCGCACCAGCGCGCGCACGCGCGATGCGCTCGGCAGGTCGTTCTCCCCCAGCAGCAGCAGCGGGTGCCGCTCGCGCACCGCCGCGTCGAGCCGCGCGTAGGCCTGCACGACCTCGGCATGGTGCTTGTAGATGTCGAAGCGCGACACGTACAGCAGGTAGCGTCCCGCAGGTGCCGCGGCCGGGCGCTCGACTTCGCCTCCGGCGGTGCGGAACGCCGCCGCGATGCCGTGCGGGATCGTCACCGCGTTGGCGATGTGCCGGCGCCGCTCGATGCAGGCGTGCGCGTAGTCGGAGATGAAGATCGACAGGTCGGCTTCGGCCAGGCTGCGCAGCAACACGCGCCGCAGGATCAGGTTGCGCAGCCGCTGCGGGCCCCACGGCATCGCCGCCATCACCCGGGCATCGAACGGGATCATGTTGCGGAACATCGAAACCACCTTGACGCCGCGCGGCGGGCGGGTGGCGACGACGCCGCCAGGGCAGAACAGGACGTCGGCCCGCTGCTTCGCCAGCCACCGCGGCAACGCCAGTTTCTCCCACACCGCGCGCAGCAGCGGGTTGGTCGTCGGCCACGCGGTGTGCACCCGGCGCACGCGCGGATCGGGCGGCAAGGCCAGGTCGTCGGCGGCGAACACCTGCACGTCCAGCCCCGGATCGTCGGGCAAGTGCGCGAACAGGTTGCGCAGGTAGGTCTGCCCGCCGCCGAGACGGGCGGAGAACGCGTTGACGACCACCTTCACGTCGGTCAGGTTCAGGCTTGCAGCGGCGGACGCGTGGCGACACCGGCCACGCCGTTCGGGCCGTTGCGCACGTCGATGTCGACGAAACCGGCGGACTCGAACCAGCGCCGAACCGTCGCCAGCGACTGCGGGTGGTCATGCTTGGGTGAGTACATGTCGAAGGTCAGTAGTGTCCCAACGTCCGTCATAGGAGAGCGATCTGTCGATCGTCTTCTGGCGATGGCGGTAGTGGCGTAAGTAGTTGATTTATCGGTGTTGTCTCGAACATGGTCAGGCTGAAGATCTGTGGGAGTTCGTAGAGGCTACGGGGCAGCATCGCGCGCTTCTTGACGATGGCGATCAGCACGTAGGTCGCCACCGCGATCAAGGTTTGCGTCTTCACGGCGTTCTCGCTGGTGCCGAAGAACGCCTTGATGCGCAGGTGCTGCTTGATCCACTTGAAGAACAGCTCGACCTGCCAGCGCAGCCGGTACAACTCGCCGACCACTTGCGCTGCCAGCTGCATGTTGTTGATCAGGAAGACGATGCGCTTGCCGCCGTCGTCGCGAGCCGCCACGCGGCGCAGCGCCGTCGGGTAGCCTTGCTTGGAGTGGAAGACCTCCAGCGTCACGGTCTGGTCGCAGATCACGCGGGTGTTGATCCGGTCGACCGGGTAGGAGTAACGGCGCTTGACGCGCAGCCCGCGCTTGGCACGAATGAGGAAGAAGGCGCCGGCCTCGTGCAGCGCGTGCATCCGCGCGAAGTCCATGTAGCCGCGATCCAGCAAATAGAATGCACCGGGCTCGGGGAGCAGTTCGTCCAGCGCATTGACGTCGCGCGTCTTGCCGTCGCTGATGTGGATGAAGCTCGGAATCGAGCCGCGCACATCCAGCAGCGTATGCAGCTTCACCGCCGCCTTGGTGGAGCGAAGCGGCGCCCACGGGTACACCGACAAGCACAAGTCGATGGTCGTGGAGTCGAAGGCGTAGACCGTCTCCTTCAAGTCCGGCCCGATCGGCTCCTTGGCATACAACGGTCGGGCGATGCCGATCAGATGCTGCGCGAGATCGGCGTAGATCTGCAAAGGCCGCACCGCGTCCGCATTGGCCAGCGTGTTGCGCGCCACCAGCGAGCGAAAGCCCATGTGGTAAAGCCGCCGGCCCTGGGTACCCAGGCACGCCTCGATGTCGCGCAGCGACTCGCGGAAGGTCAGTTGCGCGAACGCCATCGCGTAGAACTGATCCAGGCACGAGAAGCTCTTGACCTTGTGCTCGCCGTCGTAGCGTGCCACGCAACGCCGAGACGTCGACAGCGGCAGGTGAGCCATGACCTGCGCGAACACGAGCTTGCCTTGATGCATCGCCACCCCAAGCGGGACAGCCCCGCAAAGGGCGCGAAGTCTGCGGCCCGACGTTCAAATCGAGACCAGCATCGACGGGCGAATTGTCTCGGCAGATCATCAACTTACCAGCGACTCAATTGAGGACGTTGGGACACCACTGGTCGAAGGTGTCGAGTACCGTCCACTGTGCATTCAGCTTGGGCGGCAGGCCCAGATGGGCGTACTGCACGATCGGCATCAGCCGGGCGCCGAAGCGGCCGGCGACGCGTTGCATCTGCGCCGCCAGCGGCTCGCGCGGCGGTGTCAACCGGCTCAGCCGACGGTATAGCGCGCGTTTGTCGATGCGCTTGGTGATCGGCCGCAGCAGGTACTTCCACTGCAGCAGCGGGGCCGCATCGCGCCGGTAGACGTCGATCGCCTGCTGCCCGACCGGCTTGACGTACCGGGCCAGGCTGCTGAATGCGTGCGCCGGGTCCGGCGTGTGCTGCAGCAGGCCCAGGCACAACACCTTGTCGAAGCTCGCCGGCCGCGACGGAATCTTGAAGACGCCGCCCTGGAAAAGATGCAGCGAGCCCTTGTCGCGGATGTTCGAGGCGTTGGCATCGACGGCGCTCGAGCTGTCGAACGACACCACGTCGGCCTCGGCCGCCAGCAGCACCTCGGTGAAGCGGCCCGCGCCGCTGCCGGCCTCGAGTACGCGTTGGCCTTGCAGGCCGCGCGGCCAGTGGGTGACATCGCAAATGCGCTCGCGCGAGATCGGCAACCCCGAATGGCAGCCGCGTCTTCGCATGCAGGTTCCACTGCAGGCCGAACGAGTCGGCGCAGTTGCCCGCCGCCACGAAGCGGACGATGGCGCCGACGAGCGGATACCGTGCACCGCACCGGCTGCACACGATCGAAGGGTCAGAAGCAGCATCAAACGATGGCCGCTGCTCGAGTCGGTCCGACCGGCACTTCGGACAGACATGGGCAGACAGTTGTTGCGGTGTCATGACCCTGATTCCGGTCGCGGCAAACGGGCGAACGGCTGCCGCGGCAAGGCGTTTGCTGCGCCCGTCCCGCCCCGCGCGACCATGGGCGCCGCGGAGGCATGGCTCCAAGCCTGGAACATCAGCACGTTCCACAACAGGTGGGCACGATCGAAGGTGCCGGCCAGGTGCTCCTGCCAGACGCGCGCAACGACCCGTGCATCGATGTAGCCGCTACGCTCGAGCTGCTTGGTTTCGAGCAGCGACTCGGCCCACGCGCGCAACGGGCCGCGCAGCCAGCTGGCCAACGGAACCTCGAATCCGGCCTTCGGCCGCTCGATCAACCGGCGGGGAACATAGCGATGAAGGACTTCGCGTAGCAGCCACTTGCCGATGCCGTGTCGAATCAACACACGCTCGGGCAGGGCCAATGCGAACTCTACGACGCGATGATCGAGAAACGGGGCGCGACACTCGAGGCTGGAGATCATGGCCGCGCGGTCGACCTTCACCAGCAGATCGTCGGGCAGGTACTGGCCGACATCCCATCGGCGCATCGACTCGATCACGGTTTCTGCGTTGGCCCACCGGCGCGGCTGCACGGCCGCTCGGGTCAGCCCCGGTACCACTCCATCTTCGGGCTGCCAATGGGACATCAGGCGCTCGTAGGCCTCGCCGACGCTCTGCGAGCGCAGGAACTGCACGGCGCGATGGATCCGTCGGCCGTTGACCCCGCCTCGCGGCCCGCCAGGAAGGCGGGCAAGAACGACATCCCAAGCCCGCGGAGACAGCGCGCCCAGTGCGCCGGCCGCCAGCGAGCGCACCACAGCCGGCTGGCGCTGCGCACGTTTCCACACCGCTGCCGTAGCGGGGTATCGCGGGTAGCCGGCGAACAGCTCGTCGCCGCCATCGCCCGACAGGCAGACCGTCACGTGCTGCCGAGTCAGGCGGGCCACCAGCGTGGTCGGAATCTGCGACGAGTCCGCGAACGGCTCGTCGTAGATGGAAGGCAACTCCGCGATCAGGTCTGCCGCCGCGTTCGCGCCGACGCGCAGTTCGGTGTGTTCGGTACCCAGATGCTGCGCGACGGCGCGCGCATAGGGCGCTTCGTCGAACGCCCCCTCCTCGAAGCCGATGGTGAAGGTGCGCACGCGCCGCTGGCTGATGCTTTGCATCAACGCCACCACAGTGCTGGAGTCGACGCCGCCGGAGAGAAACGCGCCGAGCGGCACGTCGGAGGCCATCTGCAGGCCGACGGCATTCTGCAGGCGATCGTGCAACAGGTCGGTGAGCTCGGTTTCGGAACGCTCCACCAGATCGCCGCGCAACGACGGTGTCGCGCAGGAGTCGGCAGTCCAATAAGGTTGCGGGGTGGCGCCGTCGCCTGCTGAACGCAGGGACAGCCAATGCCCGGGAGGCATCTTCGACACGCCGTGGTAGATGCTGCGCGGCCCCGGCACATAGCCGAAGCGCATGTAGTCGGCAACGGAGTGGCGGTCGACGGCCAGTTCGTCCTCGACACCGCTTCGCAATCCCTTCAGTTCCGAAGCAAAGCGCAGACGGCCGGCGACGATGCCGTAGTACAGCGGCTTTTCGCCGAGGCGATCGCGCGCGAGCGACAAGGTCCGTGTCTGGCGATCCCAGAGCGCGATCGCGAACATGCCGACCGTCTTGCGCAAGGTTTCCGCCACCCCCCACGCTTCGAAGCCGGCAAGCAGAACCTCGGTGTCGGACTGTCCACGCCATGCGGGGGCGAGTCCGGCGTGTTGCAGCTCCGCGCGCATGAACCGGTAGTTGTAGATCTCGCCGTTATGGGCAAGCACGTAGCGGCCCGTCGCGGAGGTCATCGGCTGATGTCCGGCCGGCGTCAGGTCGATGATCGCCAGGCGCCGGTGGCCGAACCCCAACCCGACGGCATCATCGAACCACACACCCTCGTCGTCCGGCCCACGGTGCACGAGCTGGCGCGTCATGGCGAGAACCTGCGCCCGAAGTCCAGGCACCGGCGACCATGCAGCGATACCGGCGATTCCGCACATGGGTCGGCCTGATCAGCGATGAACCTCAGCGCGCCGGATGCCGTCCCGGCGGGAGGGTATCCGGCGTGCTGGCATCTGTCTTCGGCAGCTGAGGGTCATCGCCGATCAAGTGGGTTCATGCAGCGGCTCGGGGCGCGCGGCTCCGAGCCGGTGCTGTCTGACCGCATCGGCTGCCGCAATGATCTTGAACAGCAGGAAGGCGAACAGCATCAGGCGTCCGGTGAAGTTCTGGAACGCCATGCTCTCCTTGGATTCGTAGAAGAAGATCAAGAAGACGAGCAGCGCGACGAACGTGGCCGCAATGCGCTTGTTCGACGCCATCGAAGCAAAGGCGCGGGCACCGCTGACATAGACGACCAGCAGCCCAGCATAGAACAGCAGGGCCGCCGGCACACCGACCGCGAACACGGCCTTCAGATAGCCGGGATCGCTGGCTGCATTGCCGACAGGCTCGACTTCGAAGACCCCCTTGCCGACCAGAAGATCGACGATCGAAGGGTCATGGGTGTACATGCCCCATAGCTCGCCCAGCGAATCAACGGCCTCGCCCGAAAACCAGTTCCACCACAGCATGGTGTCGTCGTCCGGGCTCATGTCCGCGGCCGCGACACCCAGCGCTGCAAGTCCGCCGACAACAGTCAGCGCGCCGATCGTCCGCAGCCGAGGCAGGTCTGCCGCGAGCAAAGTCCGAACCAGGAACGCCAGACCGATGACGGCAAAGCCAACCAGGCCCGAGCGTCCGACCAGTGCGGAAGCCGCCAGGATCAGCAAGGCCAGCATCGCGTAGACGGGACGACGCGCGGCGATTGCGAGGTACGCTGCCATCGCAGCAGCAAAGCTCATCGCCATCGAAAGATTGGCGCCCCCGGAATTGGCAAGACCCTTGAAGCGAAACCCTTCCAGACCCGTCAGGTTTCCCTTGGCCAGCAGCAGGCCGTCGATGGAGGCGCGGAACTCCGGCGACACGAACGAGTAGAGAACGAATAGGGCCTGCGCGGCAAAGGCCCACACGATGGAAGCCATGACGAATTGACTGAGCTGTTCGGGCGTTGAACGCGCGGCGCGCAGGAACAAGCTCCAGAAGACACAGATGGCCACGAAGACATAGACCTGCGTCTTCAAGTACAGCAACGCCAGCGTCTGCGCGTCGGATTGCAGGAGCTGCGTATGGACGAACGAGAGGTATAGCGCCGGAAGCGTAAGCCCGAACGAAACCAGGAATCGGCGTTCGCGCACGAGCACCAGGCGATTCGTCGCTACCAGCACCAGGGTGCCGATCAGCAGCGCGAGCACTGAGAGGCTGAGGCCCTCCGGTTGCGCGAGCTCGACGTTGAAGACAATGCAAAAGACGAACGTCGCGCTGAGTGCGAGTCTCGTCTTCGAGAACGGCCGCATCCTGATCGCCCTAGAACTTCAGGTGGGTCCGCTGTCGGTACGAGCGCAGGTACAGCGCGATCGCGCCGACCGAGACCGACGAGAGGAAGAGCCTGAGTGACTGGCCCAGCGTCGGCGCGCGCCGCTTAACGTCGGAAAGCAGCAGGTGCAGCGTCGCGGCAGCCACCTCGTCGCGGTAGCGCGGCTCCGTCGACAGGATGTGCTGCAGACTGGACAACATGACCCTGCGCGTCGAGAAGCCGCTGCTGGAGAGGCCGATGCCGAGCCTGCAGACGCCGTAGGCCCGGTCGCAGAGCAACGCGCCGCCGCCCCCCTCGAGCTGCGCCACGGTCAGGAAGAAGTCGGTGAAGCCGCTTGTCGGCGCGACGAACTCGCGCACCGAGGCGCGATACATCTTGGAGCTGTGCGCGGCAATCACCAGGTAGTTGATCTGGTCGGCCTTGGTAAACCAGAGCCGGCTGCGGCCATGTCGAACCTGCCGGCTCGGTCGCACCGTTCCTGACGGCTCGAGCATGTCGACGGCGTGCCAGACGACATTGCAGGCAGGGTTCTGGTCCAGCAGATCGGCCTGTGCCTGCAACTTGCCCGGCAAAGCGTAGTCGTCGCCGTCCATGTGCGCGATGTACTCGCCGAACGCCGCGCCATGAACGGCAAGGTAGTTGCCGTTTCCGCCCGTGTTGGAAGGCTGGAAGATCGGCCGCACGATGTTCGGGTGCCGGTCGGCGAACTGTCGAACGATGGCTTGCGTCCCATCGGTCGAGCAATCGTCGCCGACGATCACTTCGAAGTCGAAGTCAGTCTGCTGGTCGACCAGGCTCTGCAAGCACTGGCCGATGAACGCTTCCTGGTTGTAGGTAATCACGCAGACGGAAACCTTCGGCGCGCGGCTGGGTTGGTTCATGATTGCTGCACCAAAGGCGTCCGCAGGAGCGCGCGAGCCTTGGTCCGGAAAGCCGAAGAAGCCACGACGCCGGCAATCAGGCTCGATCCTCCGACGAGAAGAATATGCGCGAATTGATCCAATCGCGAGCCGCTGGGTGGCAACCACAGGCTCACTGCGTAGCCCACGAGCGCGGCAGGTGCCACGATCACGCCGACATCCTCGAGGTACCAGCGCAGGTTCAATCCGGGTGCGAACTTTCGATGCACCAGCGGCAGCCACGCAACGAATGCCACCAGGTTCATGCCCAACCATACGTAACCCGCACCGACACCGCCAAAGGTCGAAGCGGCCCAGACCACCAGCGGAATCAACAGCACCACGAATACGGCGTTACCGATGACGTGATAGAGCATGTCGCCCTTGGCGAACTGCAGGTAGAAGGGAAAGGCAGAGACCGCGAGCACGCCGTTGCCGAGGGCATACAGTACCAACACCGGCGCCGCCGCGCGTGCGATCTCGGCATCACCGGTCCAGGCCCACAGCAGCGCTTCGGCGCTGTGAGCTACTGTGATCGCGGCCGCACCGGCGACGATCGCAACCAGTTGCGTGGCATGCCGGTAGACGTCGATCATCTGCGCGTGATGGCCCTGGGCCTCGAGGTTGGCCATCCGCGGCATGATCGCGTTGCCGACCGGCCCGCTCAGGATCTGGATGCCGCTGGCGACCAACACCGCCAGCGTAAAGTAGCCGTACTCGGCCAGCGGCAGGATGCGCGACAACACGAGCTTGTCGGTTTGGGTGACGAAAACCCAAACCGAAGACGTGAATGCGATCATTAACGAGAAGCGAAACACGGGCTTCAATGGGGCCAACGTCCATTGCAGCCGTTCCCCAGCCGGGACATCGGGCAAGCTGCGGTAGGCAAACCATGCCAACACTCCGAGTTCGACCAGCGCCGTGGCCAGCTGATAAGTGAAGAACAGCGCAGGCGAAGTTCCGACGAACATCAGCAGGGGCAGGACGCCGCAAAAGCGCAGGGTAGCGATGGCGGCATTGAAGCCGCCTAGCCAGACCAGCCGTTCGGCGCCGCTGAGAGCGCCGCGGTACAAGCCGGCCATCCACCGAATCGCAACAATGGGCGCCATCAGCTGGATCGCAGCGAGTACCTGCTCCGTCGCCAGTTGCGACGCACGCAGCCAGTCCACGGCGATGTAGTCTGCCGCAGCGAATATGGCGACGCCACCGACCAGCGCGACAGCGACGAAGGCGGTCTCGAATGCTCTCACCAGGCGCCGATAGGTCAACGCATCGATAGCGCCGCCGCGAAAACGCGCCGCTTGGCGCGCGATCGTGGGCGTCAGGCCAATGTCCAGCAAGTTGAACCAGGCCAGCAGCATCGCAAAAAAGCCGACCAGGCCGTATGCCTCCGCACCCATGTACATGACGTACATCGGCACCATGACGATGCCGATCAGCGCAACATAGAGCTGACTCGCAACGCTGGCGACGATGTTGCGCCCGAGTGACATGGAATGCTGGGCCGTCAAGCAGACCGGCCGCGCTCGCACACCAGGAAGATGCTCGCACACAGGTCGGGATACTGCTGGCCGAGCTGGAAGCAGCCTTCGAGGTACTGCGCCGAAACGATGTCGGTCTGCAGCAACCGGTCCCACTGGAAGTTCGCCAGCGCCTTGAAGAAGATGCCGCTGCGATGCACGACGCGCAGGCCGGCCGCAACGGCGTCGCGCTCCAGCGTGTCGAGCGCATAGGTGATGCGGTGGCCGTGTTCGGCCTCGGCCGGCGTGACCGCGGCGTTGTGCGTGATCAACCCCATCTTCACTGCAATCTGACGCGACGGTGCGTTGGCATTGGGGCACACCAGAAAGAAGCGCCCACGGATTGCCAACCACTCGTCATTGACCCGGCGCAGCACCGCAACTGGGTCGTCGAGGTGCTCGAGCACGTGCGTCATCACGATGTTTTCGTAGCGACCCGGCAACACCGCAGTCTCGAAAGTGGCGTGCACGAACCTGACTCGGTCGCCGAAGCGGCGTCGCGCCTCCTCGATCGCCACGCCGGAAGCCTCGACGCAGGTGACGTCGTCGAAGCGCTGCAGGAAGCGGCGCGTGAAGTCGCCCTTGTAGCTGCCCAGCTCCAGCAGTTTGCCCGGCTGAACGAAAGGCTCGAACGCTCGCAGCATGAACGGGTGCATCACGTCGAAATCGAAGCTGTACGCGTACCGGTGGTCGGCGGTGTTCCGGATCTCGCTGTCGTAGTCGCGACCTTGTGTCATTCGGGCGTCCTTTCAAACGGTCAGCTGGAGGATCAGCGTGTGCTCGCGCGTACTCGCAACCGCGAATCCATGTCGCCGGTAGAGGGCCAGCGCCGCGCTGTTGCGGGCGTCCATCTCAAGCTCGATCCGCTCGAAGCCCGCCAGCCGGACGTGCGCGACGCTAGCCTGCAGCAGGCGCGAGGCTAGGCCGCACACCTGGAACGAGGGCAACACGCTGACGCTGGTGATGAAGGCGGTGCGTCGCTCGGGTTCGTTGCAGTAAGCGGCCACCAACGCGGCTAGGCGATCGCCCGACCAAGCCTCGAAACGCTCGGCACGCGAGACGATCTTCGCGGCATACGCGCCGAGCTCGACGCGCTCGCTGAGCGGCGGCACGAACGACGCGTCGCAGGCGCGCAGGTGCGCCCCGACCTCGGCCGCGTCGGCACGGTTGCGCGCGACGACGACGCCCGCTTCCATCATGTCTCGAGCATCGCCAGCCCGAATCCGTGACGGCCGAACTGGTTACCGTTGTAGAGGAGATAGACCCGGCCGTCGCAATCAAACACGTGCGGATAGCACTGCATGTCGCTGTCCCAGGCGCCGGGTTCAGTGTCGAGCCGGGGACTGTCGTCGTCGCGGGTCCAGTTCGAGAGGTCGTCCGACCAGGCGTGCCCGATGCGATAGCCACGGCCTGGATTGGCGCGGAAGTCGAACGACTGCCGATAGCAGAAGAACATGTGGTAGCGGCTACCCAGTTGGATCACTGTCGGCAGTGCCTGACTCTCGTCCGGGCCCAGGCGATCGGGGATGATGCGGCGTGCCTCCTCCTTCTGCCACTGGATGCCGTCGCTCGAGACCGCATGCCCGATTCTGTAGGTGCGGTCCGGGGCTGCGCCTGGCGCATAGCGCTTCCATTCGGTGCCGAAGATGTACCACATGTGGAAGCTGCCAGCGAAGTGCTTGACGAAGCCATCGCCAACCAAGAATGGCTCGTGCAGGGACGGCGCGAGCACCGGACCGTCGCCGATCCGCTGAAATGTTAGCCCATCGTCGCTGCTGATCGCCAAACCGATCGCGGTATCGACCGAGACCGAGACGCGTCGATTCCAGCCGCAGGGGTAGCCGAACACCCTGTTGCCGACCCGCAGGACGTTCATCGGGAAGATGCCGTGCTCGTCGAAGCATCCCAGCCCGCCGAGCGGGATCACGGTGCGGTCCGACACTCGGATGACGTCGCGCAGGTTCTTGCGCATGTCGACGAAGGCAATGTGGCTGAGGAACTTCCCGTTGGTGTCGACCGCACGGGTCGAGAAGTAGATCCGCACGAAGTCGTCGAACACGAGCGCCTGCGGCGACTGCGCGAACTGCTCGCAACCGTTGGGCAGTCGGTGCTCCGTCGGGTCGAAGATCTTGCCCAGCCTGATCCAGCGCATCGCTTACTCCAAGCGGCCTTCGAGCACGGCCAGACCGAACCCGTGGCGCCCGACCTGATTGCCCAGGTAAGCGAGATAGGTCTTGCCGTCGAGCTCGAACACGTGCGGGTAGCTGATCATTTCCGAGTCCCATCCCTCGTCGGAGACGTCGATGCCGGCTTTGTCGTCGCTCCGAACCCAGTCGACGAGATCGGCGCTGGACGCGTAGCCGATGCGGTAGCCGTTCTGCCGGCCGCGGAAGTGACTGCTGTAGCGATAGCAGAAGAACATGTGGTACTTGCCGTTGGCGAAAAACACGTCCGGGCTGGCCTGCGCCTCATCCTCCTCGACGCGGCTCTCGATCAGGTCGCGGCTGTGCTTGTGCCAGGTGAGGCCGTCGTCGGAAGTCGCCATGCGGATCTTGTAGACCGGCTCCGGGCGCCCGTCGACACGCTTCCACTTGCGGCCGGCGATGTAGAAGAGCTGAAAGCGACCACCGAAGCGCCGGATCTTGGGCCCGCTGAGCACAAACGGCTCGTCTGGCGAGTAGCTCAGGATCGGGCCGTTGCCGAGCTTGGCAAAGGTCCGGCCGCCGTCGTGGCTGAGTGCCCCGCCGATGGCGGTGTTGAACGGCACCGACTCGCAGCGGGTCCAGCCTGCGTAGTAGGCGCGTACCACCGGGCCGTCGCGGATCACCGAGACCGGGTAGGTGCCGAACTCGTCGAATTCACCGAGGCCGCCGAGGCTCAAGATCGGCTCCTGGGCCAAGTCGCGGATCCGGAACAGGTCCGAACGATCGAGGTCGACCCAGGCCGAACGGCTGACGTACTGGCCGTTGGCGTCGGCGGGCGGGCGGCACGAGAAGTAAACCCGCACGACCTCGTCCATGAGCAGCGTGGCCGGAGACTGCGCGAATTCCTTCAGCCAGGGGCGCCCGGTTACCGCCTGCGGGTCGAATACCTTGCCGAGCTTTCTCCAGTGGAACATCGGTCAGACCAGGTCGTAGCCATGCTCCAGGCGGTCGCGAACGACCTCGAGCGGGTTGAACATCAGCACGTCCACGATCGACAGCCACGGCACGAACGGTGCGCCGAACTGCGGGTACTCGAAAGGGCGGGCTTTCAGGAATTGCAGCTCGATGCCTCGGGCGGCGAAGTCGGGCTTCGCGTACAGCTCGGTGCCGCCGATCGGGTTGCGGTAGCAATCGGCGTCGAGTGCCTCGCAGATCGCCAGCACCTTGTCCTGACCCCTCAGCTCGTTGTCGAACGCGATCGACGACGAGGTGCGGATCTCGGTCTCGATCGCGAGGTGCGCGCAGACGGCCTGGAGCGAGTGGTGGATGAAGCGGAACAGGTTGTCGTCCCGGTGCTGCACGATCCGCTCCAGCAGCGCGAAGGTGCTTTCGAACTGCGGGGCGCGTCGGTACGCGCCGGCGAACTGGGCGAGCAGCTTGGGCCGGTCGAAGTCGGCAGCCAGTTCCCGCTCCACGACATCCAGCGCATCGGAGCCCTTCCTAAGCGGCAGCGAGAAGGTGGCGTCGGCGCCGTTCAGCAGGAAGCGATTGCGGTTGATCCAGCCCTTTTTCGTGTACTTGATCCGGTCGTAGACGACGAACACGTCCACTGCCTGCATCAGCTGGAAGTAGCCGATGTAGGGCAGGAAGTAGGGCTGCATGATCGCGACCTTCATCGCTCACCGTTTCATGGGCAGCGTCAATGGCGGTGCGCCAATCAGTGTGCGGCAATGAAGGCTGCGATGCGTTCGGCCTCGGCGAACGGCAAATCGGGATAAATCGGCAGGCAAAGTATCCGGTGCGATGCCTCCCGGGCCACCGGCAGCTGATCGCGCTGCGCCGAGGGCAAGCCGCGATACATCGGGAACTCTGAGATCAGCGGATAGAAGTAGCGTCGTGGTACGACGCCATGGGCCCGTAGCGCCTCGTTCAGTTGGTCGCGGCTCATCGAATAGCCTTCGTCTACGAGGATCGGAAAGTAGGCGTAGTTCGCGGTCGCGTTCGGATCGTCCTCGTGGCAACGAATGCCGGGTACGTTCCTAAGCATCTCACGGTACAGCGCCGCGATCGACCCGCGTCTGCGAATCGCCTCGTCTACATGCTGAAGTTGCAGCAGGCCGAGGGCCGCATTGAATTCGCTCATCTTGCCGTTGATGCCCGGAGCCACCACGGTGGTCTCGCCGGCATGCCCGAAGTTCTTCAGCTGGTCGATGCGTGCCTTGGTCTTGGCGTCCTGACAGACGATTGCGCCACCTTCGAAGGTGTTGAAGACCTTGGTGGCGTGGAAGCTTAGGACCGACAGGTCGCCATGGTTCAGGATGCTGCCTTGGCCGTCACGCACGCCGAAAGCGTGCGCCGCGTCGTAGATCACGCGCAGGTTGTAGGTGTCTGCGATGCGCTGTATGGCATCTACATCGCAGGGCCGGCCGTAGCAGTGGACTGGCATGATGGCTGTGGTCTGAGGAGTGATGGCGGCTTCGATGCGGGCGGGGTCGATGTTCAGAGTGCGTGCGTCGATATCGACGAAGACCGGTCTGTTGCCGTGCCAGAGCAAAGAGTGAGCCGTGGCCACGAAAGAAAACGGCGTGGTGATCACCTCGCCAGTGACGCGCAAGGCCTGCAGGGCAGTAATCAAGGCGATGGTGGCGTTGCAGAAGAGCGCCACCTGAGGTACGCCCAGATACTCGGCCAACGCGGCCTCGAGGCGGGCATGAAAGGGGCCGCCGTTGGTCAAGACGCGGCTATCCCAGATTTCGCGCAGCAGCGGGACAAAATCGTCCAGCGGCGGAAGGAACGGTTGGGTTACAAAGGTCGGTTTCGTCTTCATTGAATTCACAGCTGCCAGCCACTCTCGGAAACCGCCAAGCCATTGCGGGCAAGATGGCTTTCCCGCTCGGCAAGGCGATAGTCGGCCCGGGCCATCTCCGCGACGAGGTCGGAGAAGGGGGTGAAGGAATGCCATCCCAACGTTGCCCGAGCCTTACTCGGGTCCCCAAGCAGCGTGTCCACTTCCGTTGGACGGAAGTAGCGGGCGTCAACTCGAACGATCACATCACCGGGCTTGCAATTCGCAAGATTGCCACTAACGGCCGCGACCACACCGGTCTCTGCGGATCCCACACCCTGAAACCGCACGCCGATGCCCAGTTCCGCGGCCGCGCACCGGACGAACTCGCGCACGCTGTGCTGCTCGCCCGTGGCAATGACGTAGTCATCGGGTTTGTCCTGCTGCAGCATCAGCCACATCGCCTGGACGTAGTCGCGCGCATGACCCCAATCGCGCAGTGCGCCCAGGTTGCCCAGGTACAGGCAATCCTGAAGGCCGAGCGCGATGCGTGCCAGGGCGCGCGTGATCTTCCGGGTGACGAAGGTCTCGCCGCGGATCGGGCTCTCATGGTTGAACAGGATGCCGTTGCTGGCGTGCAGCCCGTAGGCCTCGCGGTAGTTGACGGTAATCCAGTACGCATAGAGCTTGGCCACGGCGTACGGGCTGCGGGGGTAGAAGGGCGTCGACTCGGACTGTGGCACCTGCTGCACGAGTCCGTAGAGTTCGCTCGTGCTGGCCTGGTAGTAGCGGGTGCTCTTCTCGAGACCGAGCAGGCGGATGGCCTCCAGCAGGCGCAGCGCTCCAATGCCGTCGGCGTTGGCGGTGTACTCCGGCTGCTCGAAGCTCACCGCGACGTGGCTCTGGGCGGCGAGGTTGTAGATCTCGTCCGGCTGCACCTGCTGCACCAGCCGGATCAGGTTGGAGCTGTCGGTCAGGTCACCATGATGCAGGACGAAGGGGGTCGGGCCCTCGTGCGGATCGCGATACAGGTGGTCGATGCGCTGGGTGTTGAACAGGCTGGCGCGACGCTTGATGCCGTGCACCTCGTAGCCTTTGGCCAGCAAAAACTCGGCCAGGTAGGCACCATCCTGGCCGGTGATGCCGGTGAGCAGCGCCACGCGAGGTCTGGTCATGCGCGGTCCTCCGATACGTGGCCAACGAAGGGAGCGGCGGCATAGGTCTGGGCGATGCCGTCGCGCAGTGCGATCCGGGAATGCCAGCCGAGCGCGCGAAGCCGGCTCACGTCGAGCAGCTTGCGAGGCGTGCCGTCGGGTTTGCTGCGATCGAAGACGATGCGCCCATCGAATCCGACGACCTGCATCACCGTTTCGGCAAGTTCGCGGATGCTCACGTCCTGGCCGCAGCCGACATTGAGCAGAGAGCCATCGTAGCCGCGCTCCATCAGGTGGACGCAGGCGTCGGCCAAGTCGTCCACGTGCAGAAACTCGCGCCGCGGCGTGCCGCTGCCCCAAACCACCAGCTCCGGGTGGCCGCGCCGACGCGCTTCGTGCGCCTTGTGGAGCAACGCCGGCAGCACATGGCTGGTGGCGAGGTCGTAGTTGTCGTTCGGCCCGTACAGGTTGGTCGGCATCACGCTCACGTACTGCCGGCCGTACTGGCGGTTGTAGCTCTCGCACAGCTTCAGGCCCGCGATCTTGGCGATCGCATACGGCTCGTTCGTCGCCTCCAGCGGCCCGGTAAGCAGGTACTCCTCCTTGATCGGCTGCGGGCAGTCACGCGGATAGATGCAGCTCGAGCCGAGGAACATCAACCGCTGCACGCCGGCCCGATGGGCGCCGTGGATCAGGTTGGCCTCGATCTGCAGGTTCTGGTACAGGAAGTCGGCGCGCAGGCGGTCGTTCGCCTGGATGCCGCCGACCCTCGCCGCGGCGACGAAGATGTAGTCGGGCCTGTGCTCGGCCAGGAAGGCGTGCACCCGGTGCTGATCGAGCAGATCGAGTTCGGCGCGGGTGCGCAGCAACAGGTTGGTGTACCCGCCGGACCGAAGCCGCCGCACGATGGCGCTTCCGACCATGCCGCGGTGGCCGGCGACAAGGATGCGCGCGTCGGGGTTCATGGGCAGCGTCGGTTCATGGACGGTTGTCGGCCAGTTCGTCGCGCAGCGAGGCGATGACCTGTCTCAGTTGCTCGAACTCCGCCTCCTTGCGCGACAGGAACGCGCGTGTCAGGCGCATCTTCTCGCGCAGGCCAGTAGGGGTGAGCACATAGACATAGGCCAGTTTGTTGTCGCTGCGGCGGAAATTGGCCGCCTTCACCAGGCCCTTGTCCACCAGCGAGCGCAGCACGTAGTGCCCTTTGCCGAGGCTCAGACCCAGCGTCTCGGACAGCTCGCGCTGCGACATCACCGGGCGCTGTTGCAGCAGGCGCAGCACCGACAAGCGCGCGGCCTCGGCGTCGCCGGGGGTCGGCGGCCGCTGCAGGGCGGGGGCAATCTGTTCAGACACTGAACGGGGATTGTACGAACGGCAGGCGCCGTGGCCGCTGCTTCAGTCGAAAGTCGCGCAATCGGCGAGGATCGGTGCGCCGGAGTCCCGTGGCGCCAGCACCGGCGGGTGAGCGAGAGGCGGCCAGGCGATCCCGATGGCGGGGTCGTCCCAGCGCAGGCAGCGCTCGGCCGCCGGCGCGTAGTAGTCGGTGGTCTTGTACAGAGTGTCCGCACCCGCCCCGGTGACGAGGAACCCGTGCGCCAGGCCCGGCGGCAGCCACAGCTGGCGGTGGTTATCGCCACTGAGCGTGATGCCGAACCAGCGGCCGAAGGTCGGGCTGTGGCGCCGCAGGTCGACGGAGACGTCGAACACCTCGCCAGAGATCACCCGCACCAGCTTGCCCTGCGCGTGCGGCGGCAACTGGTAGTGCAGGCCGCGCAGCACGCCATGGCTCGAGCGGGAGTGGTTGTCCTGAACGAAGCGCACCTCGGCGCCTATGGCACGACCAAACTCGCGCGCGTTGTAGCTCTCCGTGAAGAAGCCGCGGGCATCGCCATGGACCTTCGGCTCGATGATGAGCAGGCCCTCGATGGGGGTGCGAATGACGTTCAAGGCACGATTCCTCGTCGCGCACCGGCCGCCGGGCTCAGGCCAGCACCTCGGTCAACATGCGGTCGACGCCGGTCCGCCAGTCCGGCAGGTGCAGATCGAAGGCCTGGCGCAGCCGGCTGCAGTCGAGCCTGGAGTTCAGCGGCCGGCGGGCCGCGGTGGCGAACGTGCCGCTCGGTACCGCGACGATGCCTTCCGGCGGCGTCTGCAGCGCGATGCCGGCCGCCCGGGCGAACTCGATCACGTGGCGTGCGTAGCCGTGCCAGCTGGTCGCGCCCGCCGCCGTGGCGTGGTAGGTGCCGCCGAGCTCGGGCGCGGCCCGCAGCCGGCGGACCGCGTGGGCCGTCAGGTCGGCAATCAGGTCCGCGCCCGTGGGCGCGCCGATCTGGTCGTCGACCACCTCGAGCCGGTCGCGGCCGGCCGCCAGGCGCAGCATCGTGCGCGCGAAGTTGCCGCCGCGTGCCGCATAGACCCAGCTCGTGCGCAGGATCAGATGCCGGCATCCGCTGCTGCGGATGGCCAGCTCGCCCTCGAGCTTGGTGCGGCCGTAGACGTTCAGCGGCGCGGTGGGCGCGGCCTCGTCGCGCGGCCGGTCACTGCTGCCGTCGAATACGTAGTCGGTGCTGTAGTGGACCAGCCAGGCGCCGAGTGCCGCGGCCTCGCGTGCCAGAACCGCCGGCGCCGCAGCATTGATGGTCTGCGCGAGCGCAGGCTCGACCTCTGCCTTGTCCACCGCCGTATGGGCCGCGGCATTGACGATCAGCTGCGGGGCGACCGCGCGCACCGTGGCGGCCAGCGCCTCCGGCCGGGTGAAGTCGGCCGGGAGCGGCGCCGGCGAGTCGGCGCCGAGCGCCACCAGTTCCCCCAGCGGCGCGAGGGCACGCTGCAGCTCCCAGCCGACCTGGCCGTTCTTGCCCAGCAGAAGGATCTTCACCTGGGCCTGCCGAAAGGCGCGCCATCCGGAGCCAGGCCGCCCGCTCGCGCGGCAACCGGACCGACCCTCACACCGCGCGCATCAGGCATTCTTCAGCGGCCGATCGCCGCCCGCAGTCGCGCCAGCTGTGGGGAGCGCGCCGGGTCGCGCGCGGCCTCGCGCCAATGGTGGCGGATCAGGATCGCGATGCCCAGCAGCAGGAAGGCACCGAAGGTCGCGAGCAATGCAATCACGGCCCGCTTCGGCCGGCTCTTGCGTTCCGGGGGCAGGGCGGCGTCGACCACCTGGATCAACGCCCCCTCGCGGCTCTCGTCGACCCGGGCCAACTCGTACTGCCGGGCGAAGAGTTCGAACAGCGCCTCGCGGTACTTGAACTCGCGGTAAGCCGACACGTAGTCGGTCGCGGCCGCGCCGTCGGCCGCGCGTTCGAGACGCGCAAGCTGGGTGCGCAGCGCGGCCAATTGGTCGAGCTGCTGGCGCAATTCAGGCGAGCCTTCGGCCAGCGTCCCACGCAGCACCTGCGCCCGCACCTCGGCGGCCGTGATCTGCGCCTTCAGGCGGGCATAGTTCTCCGCCGCGGCGCGCGGCTCGGCGCGCAGGGCCGCGACGTCGAAGCCGGAGGCCTGCAGCACCTTCTGGGCGGCGGCAAGCTGGTCACGCGCGGCCTTCAGCTCCTTCTCGAAAAACGCCCGCCGCTGCTGGGCTTCGCTGACCGCCAGAGTCGAGGTCAGGCGCCGCAATTCCTCGACATAGGCGTTGGCCAGGTCCGCGGCCCGCTGCGGGCTCTCGTCATCGACCTCGACGACAAGCAGCCCATCCTTTTTGCCGACGCTGACGCGGGTGTTCGTTTCGAGCGTGCGCCGGGCATCGAACCGGAGCTTCTCGCCGTAGACGCGCATCAAGTCGAACTGGTCGATCAGGCGGTCCTGCACCGTCACGCTTTGCATCAACGCGACGTACTGGTCGGCAGGGCTCTTGACCGCGCCAGACAACCCGGTCAGGCCGGCAAGCCCGCCCAGCGAACTCAGCGCCGAGGCCATCGCGCTTTGCTGCTGCTGCGGCGGCAGCAAGCTGGTCCGAGCCGTGAAGATCGGCGGCACGATGAACGCCACGCCCAGCGCGACCAGCCCGGCCGCGATCGAGCCGAAAAGCCACAGCTTCCAGCTTTCAAGCAACGGCAGCATCAGTTCGAGCAGGTCGATGCCGTCGTCGTAGGCGGCATCGGCCCGGTTTTCGGAGGCGCCGATCGACATCGCCGCCGGCTCAATCGGTGAGCGTCACGAAGGCCGCCACGCCCAGCGCGAACTGCGCCAGGATCTGGGTCCAGTCCTTCACGTTCTGGACCAGCGTGGTCTTGTCGAGCTCCTCGGGCACGAACAGCGTGTCGCCGGGAAGCGCGGGCGTCTGCTCGAAGGTGCTCGAGATGCCGCCGAAGACGCGGCGCGACTGCAGGTTGCTGACCACGGTGCCGTTGGCGCGCAGTACGAAGGTGCTGCTCTCGTCGGCGCCCTTGGTCGGCCCGCCGGCCAGCCGCAGGTAGTCGGCCAGCGTGCGATCGTTCTCGCGCAGGTAGTTGCCGGCGTTGAACACGCTGCCGAAGACGCCGACGCTGGTGGGCACCGGCGGAACGAGGAGCCGGTCGCCGTCCTCGAGCACCAGGTTCGGCAGCTCGCGGCTGTCGGGCGGGATCTGCAGCACCACGCGCCCCGTGGGCCGGATCGCGCGCAGCCGTTCGATCAGCTGCCGCGTGCCCGCGGCCCGGCCGGCCTGCGCGGCGGCCTCGTCGGCGCTGGCCACGCGCTGCGTCGCCGAGGCCAGCGTGATCTCGGTCTCGAGGTTGCGCAACGCGCGGTCGTAGTTCTCCTGCTGCGTCAGGCGCACGCTCTCGCGCGTGAAGTCGGTGCCGAAGACGAACGCGCCCGGCGTGAAGCCGCCTGCGGCCCGCAGCGCGTCGGCGATCGTGCTCTGCGGCGGCAGCACGTAGTCGCCCGGGCGCAGCACCTCGCCCTCGACCCGCACCCGCTTGTTCTGCCGCAACTGCGGCGCGGCGACGGTGACCGCGTTGAACACCCGCACCACGTCGCCGTTGCGCATCTCGGTCGCGGCGGCGCTCGCCAGGTCGATCTCGACCACGCGGACCGTCGAACGCTCGTCCATGCGCTCGACCGCGAACTTCGACGTCGTCGCCACCGGCGAGGTGCCGCCGGCCATGCGCAACACGTCGGCCAAGGTCTCGCCCGGCTTCAGCTCGAAGATCGCCGGGCGGTTGACGCTGCCGATCGCGGCGACCTGCGGCCCGATCGGCCCGATGTGGACCACGTCCTCGGCCTGCAGCAGCCGGTCGCCGCTGCGGTCGCCCTTGAGCAGCAGGTCGTAGAAGTCCAGCGTGCCCACCACGCTGCCGCCGCGGCGCAGCGTGATGTGCCGGAAGCTGCCCGAGGCCGACGGCCCGCCGGCCCTGACGACGGCGTTGGCCACGCTCGACAGGGCGTTCATCGTGTAGGCGCCCGGGCGGGCGACGAAGCCGGTCACGAACACGCGCACGCCGCGCAACTGCCCGAGCGAGACGCTCAGTTCGAAGTTGCGGAAGGTCTGGCCGACGCGCCGGGCGATCACCTCCGGCAGCTCCGCGTAGCGCACGCCCGAGACCATGATCGCGCCGACCCGCGGCACCGTGATGCGCCCCGACCGGTCGACGAACAGGCGCAGGTCGGCATCGACCGAGCCCCAGATCGTCAGCACGATCTCGTCGCCGGCCGCGATCACGTAGTCCGGCGGCACCAGCGGGTTGTAGTCGATGCTGTCGCTGCGTGCGGGCAGGGTCATCAGGTCGGCGCCGAGACGGCGGATGCGCGGTGCAGCGGCCGCACCGGGCGCCGCCATGGCCGCACCCCGGGCACCGGCGCCGACCCCGTTGCCGGTGCTGGCGACGAGCCGGTTCACGTACTCCTCAAACTCGCTCGGCTCGGGCGGTGGCGTATCCGACAGTTCCTGATTCGGCCGCGATTCGATGCGCGAGCGGGTGGCCGCCGAGGGCTGCAAAGTCGGCTCCCGAAGCCGGACCGGGCCCGTCGCGTCGGGCTCGCTCACCACACTGCCGCCGGTCTCGGCGGATCGGCGCTCGGCGTCGGTCTGCGCGACGGCCGGCAGGGCGAGCATCAGCCACAGCCAAAGGGCGACGAGGAGAGTGCCGGGCGCGCGGCCCCGGAGGGCGAAGGAGGTCGGCGCAGGTCGGAAGTCGGACATTCGATGGGCGGGGCAGGCGATCCGGCGTGGCCGCGGAGGGAACCGGCCGCGAGGCGCGGCAGGGGCCGGCCATTGCAGGGCGCGCATTCTAGCGGCCCGGTTCCGGCCGCCGTCGCGCTCCTAGAATTCCGGACATGCTGATCCTGATCGTCGCGTTCGTGGTGTCGCTCGGGCTCACGCTGGTGCTCGTGCACTCGGCGAACGCGCATGCGCACCTGTCGCATGACCACGACCTGGACGGCCCGCAGAAATTCCACGCGAAACCGGTGCCCCGGATCGGCGGCGTCGGCATCTTCGGCGGGGTGGTCGCCGCGATGGCCGCCGTGGCCTGGCGCGGGCCCGAACTGGCACCCCTGGGTCTGGCCCTGCTCGCCTGCGGCCTGCCGGCCTTCGCCGCCGGCGTCACCGAGGACCTGACCAAGGCCGTCAGCCCGCTGCGCCGGCTGCTCGCCACCGCGCTGTCGGCGCTGCTGGCGGTCTGGCTGGTCGACGGCGTGATCGAGCGCACCGCGATCCCCGGCCTGGACTGGGTGGTCTCGTTCCCGCTCGGCGCCGCGCTGGTCACGACCTTCGCCGTCACCGGCGTCGCGCATGCGGTCAACATCATCGACGGCTTCAACGGCCTGGCGTCGATGTGCGGCGTGCTGATCCTGCTCAGCCTGGCGTACGTGGCGTTCCAGGTCGACGACGTGCAGATCGCCTGGCTCGCGCTGGCCGGGGTCGGCGCGCTGCTCGGCTTCTTCGTCTGGAACTTTCCGGCCGGCCTGATCTTCCTCGGCGACGGCGGCGCCTACTTCGTCGGCTTCTACATCGCCGAGGTCGCGATCCTGCTGCTGTACCGCAACCCGACCGTGTCGCCGATGTTCCCGCTGCTGCTGTGCATCTACCCGGTGTTCGAGACCCTGTTCTCGATCTACCGGCGCCGCTTCCTGCGCGCGCTGCCGTCGAGCCTGCCCGACGGCATCCACCTGCACTCGCTGATCTACCGGCGCGTGATGCGCTGGGCGGTGGGCAACCGCAGCGCGCGCGCGTTGACGCGGCGCAACTCGATGACCTCGCCCTACCTCTGGATGCTGTGCATGCTCGCGGCCGTGCCCGCGGTGCTGTTCTGGGACAACACCGCCGTGCTGGCGGTGATGATCGTGCTGTTCGCCTTCACCTACGTCGGCCTGTACTGGCGGATCGTGCGCTTCCGCTCGCCGCGCTGGATGGTCTTCCGGCGTTAGCGCCGGGCCGGCGGGGCCGGTAGCGGATAATCCCCGGCTGCATGACCGAAATCTCCATCGCCGGCACGGCCGGCACGGCCGGCTTGGCCGAGGCCGAAGCCCCGGCTCCCCGCTTCGACACCCTCCCGCTCGACCCGAAACTGCTGCGAGCGGTGGCCGACCAGGGGTACGCGTCGATGACGCCGATCCAGGCCAAGGCCATCCCCGTGGTGCTCGCCGGCCGCGACGTGATGGGCGCCGCCCAGACCGGCACCGGCAAGACGGCCGCGTTCTCGCTGCCGCTGCTGCAGAAGATGCTGCAGCACGAGAACAGCAGCATGTCGCCGGCCCGGCACCCGGTGCGCGCGCTGGTGCTGGCGCCGACGCGCGAACTGGCCGACCAGGTCGCGGCGAACATCCTGACCTACGCCAAGCACACCCGGCTGCGCACGGCGGTGGTGTTCGGCGGCATCGACATGAAGCCGCAGACCGCGCAGCTCAAGGCCGGCGTCGAGGTGCTCGTCGCCACGCCGGGGCGGCTGCTCGACCACATCGAGGCGAAGAACTGCGTGCTCAACCAGGTCGAGTACGTCGTGCTCGACGAAGCCGACCGCATGCTCGACATCGGCTTCCTGCCCGACCTGCAGCGCATCCTGGCCTACCTGCCGAAGCAGCGGCAGACGCTGCTGTTTTCGGCCACCTTCTCGCCCGAGATCCGGCGCCTGGCGCAGAGCTACCTGCAGGATCCGGTCACGGTCGAGGTCGCGCGGCCGAACGCGACGGCATCGACCGTCGAGCAGCATTTCTACAGCGTCGCCGACGACGACAAGCGGCGCGCAGTGCGGCAGATCCTGCGCGAGCGCGAACTGGCGCAGGCGCTGGTCTTCGTCAACAGCAAGCTCGGCTGCGCCCGGCTCGCGCGCGCCTTCGAGCGCGACGGCCTGCGCACGAACGCGCTGCACGGCGACAAGTCGCAGGACGAGCGGCTGAAGGCGCTCGACGCCTTCAAGCGCGGCGAGGTCGACGTGCTCGTCGCCACCGACGTGGCGGCGCGCGGGCTGGACATCGCCGACCTGCCGGCGGTGTTCAACTTCGACGTGCCGTTCAACGCCGAGGACTACGTGCACCGCATCGGCCGCACCGGCCGCGCCGGCGCCTCGGGCCTGGCGCTGACGCTGGTCTCGCGCGACGACGTCCGCGGCGTGATCGAGATCGAGAAGCTGATCAAGCGCAAGATCGAGATCGAGCCCTTCGAACTCGACGACGAACGGCCGCGCCGGCCGCGTCGTGCCGCCGACGACGAGCGGCGCCCGCGGGCCGAGCGGCCGGCGGCGTTCGAGCCACCGCGGGCCGCGGCGGTGAAGCGCGATCCGTTCTTCGACCAGCCCTACGAACCCTCCGGCGAGACCACGCCGGCCTGGGAGGCGGCGCGTACCGCGGCGGCTGCGCCCCGCTCACCGTCGCCGAACATCCGGGCGCGCCGCAAGACCGCAGCGCTGCTGGGCGGCAGCCGCGGCTGAGCCCGGGCGCTCAGGCGCTGAGCGCGAACACCGCCGGCCGGTCGTCCGGCAGCGCGGCCGGGCGTTCGCGCCAGCGCGCGACGGTGGCGCCTAGGCTCCAGCCGTCGGGAAGGGTCAGGCCGCAGCTGACGCTCAGCCGGGTGCGTGCATCCAGCGTCTCGAGCAGCGCCTGCAGCAGCGCGACGTTGCGGTAGGGGGCTTCGATGAACAGCTGCGTCTGGCGGGTGCGGCGCGATGCGGCCTGGAGTTCCAGGATCCTGGCCCGGCGTTCTGCCGCCGGCTGCGGCAGGTAGCCGACGAAGGCGAAGTTCTGGCCGTCGAGGCCGCTCGCGGCCAGCGCGAGCAGCAGCGCGCTCGGGCCCGGCAGCGGCACCACCCGGATGCCGGCGGCATGGG
>JAFLDG010000059.1 GCA_017302495.1 Burkholderiales bacterium | reverse complement strand
GACGCGCGGGCGCCGCACCGGCAGCTGAGCGGCCACCGGAGCCCGGACACCCGAGCGCGGCCGGCGCAGCGCCGCCCACCCCACCGAACAAGCCAACCTGCAGGAGACAGACGATGAAGCGTGTGGTCACGGTCACGATGAACCCGTCGAAGGGGGACTTCTCGTTCCAGACCGACTTCCTGGGCGAGCGCTTCTCGGTGCGGCGCCTGGGGGCGGACGGCAACTCGACCAAGGCCTGGGAGCTGCTGCGCCGGCAGCAGGCCGAGGCCGACGCGATCGGCATCGGCGAAGTCGCCGACCACTACCACGTCGGCGGGCGGTCGATCGTCAACCGCGCGACGCAGCGGCTGCTGAACGTGGTCACGCGCGTGCCGGCGACCACCGGCGCCACGCTGCGCCGGCTGCTGCAGGTGCGCGCGGTGCGCCACGTGCAGCACGAGCTGGGCAACTACTTCAACAACAACCTGGTGCTGTTCCTCTCCGGCATGCGCAACTACGAGATCGCGGTCGCGCTGTCGGACTACACGAAGAACCTGAGCTTCGCCGACCCGGTGCTGCAGGCCGGCTCGCCGCTGCTGCTGAACTCGCTCGCGCAGCTCGAGCTGTACGCGCGCGGCAACGAGTGGGTCGCGGGCTACAAGCCGTGGCGCATGCTGGAGGGGTCGTTCGCGGCGCTGAAGCACCAGCGCGTGTCGATGGCGCTGGCCAAGGCGCACGTCGTGGTCGGCACCTTCGGCGAGATCAAGGCGGTGGGCGACGCGTCGAACCTGGACGGCAAGACGATCATCACCTCGGCGGTGAACGACGAGCAGGCCGAGTTCTACAAGCGCTGCCGGGTCAACCTGGTGATCGACGTCGCGCCGAAGCTGTTCGAGCGCGTGGTCAGCACCGCCACGCTCGAGGCGATGATCCTGGCCGCACTCGGCCGGCCGGCCGAGGCGCTGGCGGACGAGGAGTTCGCCGAGATCATCGACGAGCTGGACCTGAAGCCGCGGCTGATCCACCCGACCGGCAAGTTCCGCAACATCCGCCGCTTCGCGTTCGTGATCCACCCGTTGAGCCAGGAGTTCATCAAGAAGGGTTTCCCGATCCCGAAGGCGACGCCGAAGTTCGTGATGGACCGGGTCGAGACGCTCGCGGCGCACATGCCGCCGATGGTCTACTGCAAGATGGAGAACATCGTCTCGCCCACCGGGGCCGAGGCCGAGGGCTGGCTGATCAGCGTCGGCGGCACGCCGAAGGAGATGCTGGCGCGCAGCCCCGAGTTCACCTACCGCCGGCTGCTCGCCGCGGCCGCGATGGCCGAGAAGATGGGCGCGCAGATCATGGGCCTGGGCGCGTTCACCAAGGTCGTCGGCGATGCCGGCGTCACGGTGGCGCGGCGCGCGAGCATCCCGATCACCACCGGCAACAGCTACTCGGCCTCGGGGGCGCTGTGGGCCGCGGCCGACGCGATGAAGCGCATGGGGCTGGTGCCGCTGCCGCCGAAGGGCGAGCGCATCGCCGCGAAGACGATGGTCATCGGCGCCAGCGGCTCGATCGGCTCGGTCAGCGCCCGGCTGCTGGCGATGGCCTTCGCGCAGGTGGTGATTGCCGGCCGCGACCTGAAGAAGCTCGAGGAGTTGAAGGCGTCGATCCTGCAGGACACGCCGGATGCGGACGTGGTCTGCTCGACCGACTACGACAGCCTGCTCGGCGACATGGACATGATCGTCACCAGCACCTCGGGCGCGGGCAAGAAGATCCTCGACATCACGAAGGTCAAGCCGGGCTGCGTGATCACCGACGTCGCGCGCCCGCTCGACCTGCCGCCGGAAGAGGTGGCCAAGCGGCCGGACGTGCTGGTGGTCGAGTCCGGCGAGATCGATCTGCCGAGCAAGGTCAAGGGGCTGAAGAGCATCGGCCTGCCGCCGAACGTGATCTACGCCTGCCTGGCCGAGACGATCGTGCTCGCGCTCGAGGGCCGCTTCGAGGTGTTCACGATCGGCCGCGACACCGAATGGCCGAAGGTGAAGGAGATCTACCGGCTCGGCCTGAAGCACGGCATGAAGCTGGCCGCGATCTCCGGCGTGAACGGCGTGTTCACCGACGAGCAGATCGCGAAGGTGGTGGCGCTGGCGAAGGAAGCGCGCAAGACCTGGAAGGGCGCCGCGGCGGCGAAGCCGGCACGCGCGCCGCGCAAGGCGGCGGCAGGCCAGGCGGCGCCGGCGGCCCGGCCGGCCACGAAGGCAGCCCCGGCAACGAAGGGCTCCGCGAAGAAGGCGCCGGCACGGAAGGCCGCGCCGGCGGCGGCAAAGGCCGCGACCGCGGCGCGCAAGGGCAGCAGCCGCAAGGCGGCGGCCGCCTCCGCCTAGAGGCCGCGCCCGCGCCGGCCGCGAAGGCCGCGCCGGCCGCCATGGCCGCCATGGCCGCCATGGCCGCCATGGCCGCCATGGCCGCCATGGCAGCGTCGGTACCTGCGCAGGCCCGCGCGCGGCCCGTGCCGGGCCGAGGCGCGGCCTACGCGCGCCGACGGGCCGCGGCCAGCGTGCCGAACAGGCCGAGCGCCATCAGCGCCCAGGTCGACGGCTCGGGCACCGGCACCAGGAAGCCGCGGATCTCGCCGCCGGGAAACTGGCTCGTGTGCAGGTTGAAGTACGCCTTGCCCTCGGCCGAGCCGGCGAGCAGCGCGTTCATCGCCCCGCCGACGGTGCCGCCGTTGTTCGTGATGAAGGTCGGGTTGTAGCTCGAGGCCTGCGTCAGGTCGAAGGTCTGGTCCATCGCGCCGAAGGTGACGCCCAGCGGCAGGCCGGTGAAGGTCGGCACCTGCGTGGCCACGCCCGAAGTGCCGGTGCCGGCATCGGTCGTGCAGCAGTGGATGTGCGCTGCCGCCGTGTTGCCGAGCAGGCCGCTGAAGCTGGCCTCCACGCGCATCGTGACCAGATCGAGATCGAAGGTGACCCGGGCCCAGCCGGTGGCGGGCGATGCGTTCGGCGGGGCTTCCGACGCGCCGTCCAGGCTGGCCCGGTAGACGACGGTATGCGCGTCGGCGCCGACGGCGACGGCGGCACACAGCACGGATGCGGCAAGGGCGGGGAACTTCATGGCGCCTCCAGTTGGGGTTGCGGCCGCGGCTCCTCGGCGTGAGCCTGTGCGGACGCCGAGCAGCGTAGATCCGCGGCCGCGGCCGATCCATCCCCAATCGGCGCTGGAATGCCGGGCGCCGACGGCGTGTAGGGATTGGCAGCCCGCGGTCGGCGGCTGCAGCGGGCGGCCGGGGCCTGCGGTGCTGCCCCGGACGGTGGGGGCTGCCGTTCCGCCGGGTCGATCGACGCGCCGGCGGCCAGTGCGCGCAGGCACGCCGGGCACAGGCAGCCGGCGTAGCGCGCGCGCAGCGAGATCAACTGCGCCGGGTCGAGCCGGATGTCGGTGCAGGCGCAGGGCGCCGGGTCGTGCACGCCGCAGTGAAAGGCGCCGCCGCAGCGCGGGCAGCGGCTGTCGTCGGGTGCGATGCCGGCCACGGGCCGTCAGCCGGCGAACAGCCGTTCGTGCTGCGTGCGCAGCAGGTTCTTCTGCACCTTGCCCATCGTGTTGCGCGGCAGCTCGGGCACGACGAAGGCGGCCTTGGGCACCTTGAAGTTCGCGATCGACGCCTTCAGTGCGGCGACGATCGCGTCGGCGTCGAGCGCGGCGCCCGGCTTCGGCACGATCACCGCGACCACCGCCTCGCCGAAGTCGGGGTGCGGCACGCCGACCACCGCCGACTCGGCCACGCCCGGCATGTCGTTGATCAGGCTCTCGATCTCGGCCGGGTAGACGTTGTAGCCGCCGCTGATGATCAGGTCCTTGCTGCGGCCGACGATCGTCACGTAGCCGTCGGCGTCGACCTTGCCGACGTCGCCGGTCTTGAAGAACAGGTCGGCGCTGAACTCCTCGGCCGTCTTCTCCGGCATGCGCCAGTAGCCCTTGAACACGTTCGGGCCCTTGACCTCGATGCCGCCGATCTCGCCGCTGCGCAGCGGCACGCCCTTGTCGTCGCGGATGCGCAGCTGCACGCCGGGCAGCGGCAGCCCGACGCTGCCGGCGCGGCGCGCGTCCTCGGGCCGGTACGGGTTCGAGGTCAGCATGATCGTCTCGCTCATGCCGTAGCGCTCGAGGATCGTGTGGCCGGTGCGCTCGCGCCAGGCGGCGAAGGTCTCGGCCAGCAGCGGCGCCGAACCGGCGACGAACAGCCGCATCCGGGCGCAGGCCTCGCGCGTGAGCGCCGACTCGGCCAGCATGCGCACGTACAGCGTCGGCACGCCCATGAACACCGTGGCGCGCGGCAGCTGCGCGATCACCGCGCGCGGGTCGAAGCGGCCGAACCAGATCATCTTCGCGCCGGCGAGCAGCGCGCCGTGCGACGCGACGAACAGGCCGTGCACGTGGAAGATCGGCAGCGCGTGGATCAGCACGTCGTCGCCGCGCCAGCCCCAGGCCTCGTGCAGCACGCGCGCGTTGCTGAGCAGGTTGCCGTGGCTGAGCATCGCGCCCTTGCTGCGGCCGGTGGTGCCGCTGGTGTAGAGGATCGCGGCCAGGTCGTCGGCCCGCCTGCGTGCGGGCACCTGCGCGTCGGCGTGCATCGCCGCGCGCTCGAGCAGGCTGCCGCTGCGGTCGTCGTTCAGCGTGAAGACGTGACGCACGCCGGCCTTGAAGCAGAGCTTGCCGACCCAGCCGAAGCTGCGGCCCGAGCAGACGACCACCGACGGCTCGGCGTTGCCGACGAAGTACTCGATCTCGCCGGCCTGGTAGGCGGTGTTCAGCGGCAGGTAGACGAAGCCGGCGCGCAGCACGCCGAGGTAGAGCATCAGCGCCTCGACGCTCTTGTCGGTCTGCACCGCGACGCGGGCGCCTTCGGGCAGCTCGAGCGCGCCGAGCAGGTTCGCGATCATCGCGCTGCCGCGATCGAGGTCGCGCCAGGTGTAGTACAGCGGCGCGCCGGCGCCGTCGGCGGTCTCGATCGCGGTCGCGTCGAGGTCGGCGGGGAAGGCCGCGCGCAGCGCGGCGTAAAGGTTGGCGTTGTCGTTCATGGTCGAAGTCCGGAAACGGGCCGACACCGGCGCGCGATCGTGCAGCGTCCTCTCAATCGGGCTTCGCGCCCGAGGCCCTGACGACCTCGGCCCAGCGCTTGACCTCGGCGCTGACGAAGCGGCCGTAGGCCTCGCCGTACAGGTCGGGCGGGGTCGAGCCGATGTTGCGCCAGATGGCGACGATCTCCTCGGAGTTGAGCACCTTGCGCAGCTCGGCCTGGATGCGCTCGACCAGCTCCTTCGGCGTGCCCTTCGGCGCCCACAGCCCGTACCAGGTCGCGACCTGGTAGCTCGGCAGGCCCAGCTCGGCGGTGGTCGGCACGTCGGGAAACGCAGCGGCGCGCTTGTCGGACGCCACCGCCAGCGCCTTGATCCGCCCGGCCTTGATGTGCTGCGCCGACGAGCCGAGGCCGTCGAACATCATGTCGACCTGGCCCGCGGTCAGGTCCTGCAGCGCCGGGCCGGCGCCGCGGTACGGGATGTGGGTGATGAAGGTCTTGGTCTGCAGCTTGAACAGCTCGCCGGCCAGGTGGTGGCTGGTGCCGTTGCCGGCCGACGCGTAGTTCAGCTTGCCCGGGTTCTTGCGCAGGTATTCCAGCAGCGCCTTGTAGTCGGCCACCGGCACGCGCTGCGGGTGCACGACGATGACCTGCGGCACGCTCGACACCAGGCCGATCGGGACGAAGTCGCGCTCGATGTCGTAGTCGAGCTTCGGGTACATCGACGGCGCGATCGCGTGGTGCACCGCGCCCATGAACAGCGTGTAGCCGTCGGGCGCGGCGCGCGCGGCCAGGCCGGCGCCGAGCGTGCCGCCGGCGCCGCCCTTGTTGTCGATGATGAACTGCCTGCCCAGGCTCTTCGTCAGCGCCGCGGACAGCGGGCGGGCGAAGGCGTCGGTGCCGCCGCCGGCCGGGAAGGGCACGACGATCGTCACCGGCCGGGTCGGCCAGGCGCTGGCCTGGGCGCTCGGCTGGGCAGACGCGAGCGGGCTGGCCGCGGCGAGTGCGGCAGCGAGCAGCCAGGCGCGGCGGCTGCAGGCATGGCCGGGAAGGGTGGGGCGGGTGGGTCGATCCATCGTTGTCTCCGGTGCTTCTCGTCGGGCTTGGAACGGGGGCGGGCGGGTGACGGCCGGTGCCGCCCGGGCGGGTCACATCACGGTGTGCACCGCGCGCGAGCGCGCGACTTCGCCGTTGACGAACTTCTCGTGGCTGGCCTCGATCTTGTCCAGGTCGTACAGGTAGTTGACCATGATGCCGAAGGATTGCTTCAGCCCCTTCGGCGCCAGGTTCGCGTGCGCGTTCAGCCGCTCGAGGCGGGCGCCGTTGTCGAGATGGAATCGCGCCACCGGGTCGCCGGCCGGCGTCGGCGAGACGTGCAGCAGATAGGCCGCGCACAGCGTCAGCAGCGCGGCGAGCGACTCCTTGTCGAGCCTGTCGTGCGTGCCGGGCTGCTGCAGCGCGCGCAGGTCGCCGCCGCAGAGCTCGCGCAGGTGCGTGCGCGCGGCCTCGTAGTCGGCGACGACGTTGCGCCGCAGCTGCGGCAGCGCCGCGAAGTCGGGCTCGGCGAGCAGCCAGCCGGCGAAGCCGGGCACCGGCGACAGCGTGCAGAAGGTGCGCAGCCGCGGCAGCTCGCGCTGCAGCTGCTCGGCCACGCTCTTGATCAAGAAGTTGCCGAGCGAGACGTTGCGCAGCCCGGGCTCGCAGTTGCTGATGCCGTAGAACGCGGCGACGCGGAAGCGGTCGGCCGGCAGGGCCGGGCTGTGCTTGTCGATGAGCGGGGCGATCGCGGCCGGCATGTCGGGCAGCAGCGCGACCTCGACGAAGATCAGCGGCTCCTCGGGCAGCTGCGGGTGGAAGAACGCGAAGCAGCGCCGGTCGGGCTGCAGCCGGCGGCGCAGGTCGTCCCAGCCGTCGATCTCGTGCACCGCTTCGTGGTGGATGATCTTCTCCAGCAGCTTGGCCGGCGAGTTCCAGTCCACCCGCCGCATCTGCAGGAAGCCGGGGTTGAACCAGCTGGTCAGCAGGTGCAGCAGGTCGGCCTCGACCGCGGCCAGCGCGGGCTGCTTCGGCAGCCGCTGCAGCAACGCGCGGCGCAGCCGCAGCAGCGCGGCGGTGCCGCCGGGCGTGCGGTTGAGCCGGCGCATCAGCTCCTGGCGGGGCGGCTCGGCCAGCCGCGTCAGCCGGATCTGGTTCGCCGCGGTCGGCTCCTCGGCGTAGGTCGTGGCGGCGCGCAAC
This sequence comes from Burkholderiales bacterium, assembly GCA_017302495.1. Lineage (GTDB taxonomy): Bacteria > Pseudomonadota > Gammaproteobacteria > Burkholderiales > Burkholderiaceae_C > Rubrivivax. Next base: position 8,230 of record JAFLDG010000059.1, on the reverse strand, counting down.
ACCTCGCGCGGATCCGGCCCCAGGTCCTGCGCGAGGTAGGCGAAGAAGCCGTCGATCTGCTCGGCCGGCAGCGCGTCGAGCCGCAGCACCAGCTCGCGCGCGATCGCCAGGCTGTTCGTCTCGCCGCGCTCGGACAGCAGCCGCTTGCAGCCGACCACCACGTTGCGCAGCTGGTTCTGCGCGCGCTGGCGCTCGGCGGTCCGGCGCAGTTCATCGAGCATGGGCGGCCTCCTGCCGGCATTCGAGTTCGCGCAGCTGGCGCAGCGCGACCAGCTGCGCCATCAGGTGGTCGTGCATCGCGCGCTCGGCGCGCACCGCGTCGCGCTGCTGAATCGCGTCGATCAGCACCCGGTGCTCGTTGATCGACGCGTCGATCCGGCCGGGCAGGTTCAGCTGCCGGCCGCGCAGCAGGCGCATGAAGCGGCGCAGGTCGCCGGTGGCGCGGTCGAGCCAGCGGTTCGCGGCCAGCGCCTGCACCCGGCTGTGGAACTCGTGGTTGACGCGGTAGTAGCCGTCGATGTCGCGCGCCGCCGCGCAGCTCTCGAGCGCGTCGTGGATGCGGCGCAGGCCGGCGATGTCGGCGTCGCTCGCCTTCGCCGCGGCCTCGTGCGCGCAGCGGCCCTCGAGCAGCGCCATCACCGGAAAGAGCTGGTCGGCGTCGGCGTCGGTCAGCTCGACCACGCGGCTGCCGCGCTGCGGCACCAGCTCGACCAGGCCCTCGGCCGCCAGCACCTTCAGCGCCTCGCGCAGCGGCGTGCGGCTGACCTGCCAGTCGCGCGCCAGCGCCTTCTCGTCGATCCACTGACCGGGTGCGAGCTGGCGCTCGAACACCATCGTTCGCAGCCGGGCAGCGACGCCATCGTGCAGCGACAGGCCGCGCAGCGGGATCGGGTCGGTCATCGGGTCGGCCAGGTTCGCGGATCGATTCAGGGGTGCTTCGAGTTCCCTGTAATTTCATAATTACATCATTCCGGTCGCAATCGGGGTTCACCCGGGTGCCCCTGAATGTCCGAAATCCGGACACTCCGGCCGCCGCTGCCGCGTCGAATGAGCCCGCGACCTGCCGATCGTTCCGCCCTGGTGCCCGAGCCGAGGATGCTCGAGCTTGCGGCCAAGGCGATGTTCGACGCCTTCGCCGACGCCGCGATGGGCTCGATGCTGGTCGACCGCGACCACCGCATCGTCTGGATCAGCGAGAGCTACAAGCAGTTCCTGCCCGCGCTCGGCTTCGACGATGCGTCGCAGTTCGTCGGCAAGGCGGTCGAGGAGGTCGTGCCGAACACGCAGATGAACCAGGTGATCGAGACCGGCAAGCCGATCCTGGTGGACCTGCTCGTCAACAAGGCCGGCACCTTCCTCGTCAGCCGGTTGCCGCTGCGCGACGACAGCGGCCAGGTGATCGGCGCCTTCGGCATGGTGCTGCTCGACCAGCCGGAGACGACGATGCAGCCGCTGATCGCGAAGTTCGCGCGGCTGCAGCGCGAACTCGATGCCGCGCACCGGCAGCTGGCGGCGCAGCGCCGGCCGAAGCACACGATCGCGAGCTTCATCGGCTCGAGCCCGGCGGCGGTCGAGGTCAAGCGCCAGGCGCGGCGCGTCGCGCAGACCGACTCGACCGTGCTGCTGCTCGGCGAGACCGGCACCGGCAAGGAGCTGCTTGCGCACGGCATCCACGCCGCGAGCGCGCGCGCGGCGAAGCCCTTCGTCGCGGTCAACATCGCCGCGGTGCCGGAGGCGCTGCTCGAGGCCGAGTTCTTCGGCGTGGCGCCCGGCGCCTACACCGGCGCCGACCGCAAGGGCCGCGACGGCAAGTTCATGGCGGCCGAAGGCGGCACGCTGCTGCTCGACGAGATCGGCGACATGCCGCTGGCGTTGCAGAGCAAGCTGCTGCGCGTGCTGCAAGAGCAGGAGCTGGAGCCGCTGGGCAGCAACCGGGTGCAGCGCATCGACGTGCGCGTGATCGCCGCCACCAGCCGCGACCTGGCCGCGATGGTCGCGGCCGGCAGCTTCCGCGCCGACCTGTACTACCGGCTGAACGTGCTGCCGATCCGCCTGCCGCCGCTGCGCGAGCGTCTCGACGACCTGGAGGCGCTGGTCGAGGCGCTGGCCGAGGACATCGCGCGCCGCACCGGGCTGCCGCACAAGAGCCTGAGCCCCGACGCGCTCGACCTGCTCGCGCGCCACGGCTGGCCGGGCAACATCCGCGAGCTGCGCAACGCGCTCGAGCAGGCGACGCTGATGACCGACGACGCGGTGCTCGGCGCGCACCATTTCGCCGCGCTGGCGGCGGTTGTCGGGCCTGTTTCGCCGACTCCGCCGCCGCCGGCCGGCGCCAGCGGCGCGGCCGCCGGGCTTGCCGAAGCGCCCGGCTCGGCCGATGCCGTGGCCGCGGATCGCGGCGCCGGTGCCGACCCGGCCGAGCCCGATTTCAAGCCGCTGCCGCAGGCGGTGGCCGAACTCGAGGCGCGCGCGATCCGCCAGGCGCTGCAGCGCTGCGCCGGCAACAAGCTCGCCGCCGCCAGGCTGCTCGGCATCTCGCGCGCGACGCTGTACCAGAAGCTGCCGGCGCTCGGCATCCCCACCCCGCAAGGAGACTGATCACCATGGAACGCATCGGATTCGTCGGCGCCTCGGGCCTGATGGGGCACGGCATGGCGAAGAACCTGCTCGCCAAGGGCTGGCCGCTGCAGCTCACGGTGCACCGCAACGCCGCGAAGGTGGCCGACCTGCTCGCCGCCGGCGCGGGGCAGGCCGGCTCGCCGGCCGCGCTGGCCGCGGCGAGCGACATCGTCTTCGTCTGCGTCACCGGCTCGCCGCAGGTCGAGGCGGTGGTGCTGGGGCCCGACGGGCTGCTCGCCGGCGCCGCAGCCGGCAGCCTGATCGTCGACTGCTCGACCAGCGAGCCCGAATCGACCGCGAAGCTGCGCGCCGCCTGCGCCGAAAAGGGCGTGGGTTTCGTCGACGCGCCGCTCGCGCGCACGCCGGTCGAAGCCGAGGCCGGCCGGCTGAACGTGATGGTCGGTGCGAGCGACGCCGACTTTGCCCGGTTGCGGCCGGTGCTCGGTGCGTTCGCCGAGAACGTGTTCCATGTCGGCGGCCCGGGCGCCGGCCACACGATCAAGCTGCTGAACAACTTCATCGCGCAGGCGGTGTGCACCGCCACCGCCGAGGCCTTCGCGGTCGGCCAGCGCGCCGGCATCGACCCGAAGAAGCTGGTCGAACTGGTCTCGGCCGGGCCGGTGAACAGCGGCCTGTTCCAGGCGATGGCGAAGACGCTGTCGGGCGACCTCGCCGGGCTGAAGTTCGAGCTGAACAACGCGCGCAAGGACGTGCGCTACTACACCCATCTGGCCGAGAGCCTGAACGCGCCTGCGTTCGTCGGCGAGGCGGTGCACCAGTCGCTGGCGCTGGCTTGCGCCCTCGGCCATGGCACGAAGTTCGTGCCGGCGCTGGTCGAGGCACAGGAGCAGCTGACCGGGGCGAAGCTGGTGCCGCGCTGATCGCCGGCCCGCCGGCGCGACGCCGGGGCGGCGGCGCGGCCGGGCATCGGGCCATTGATCCGCCGCCCGGCATCGGCCAGACTGCACGGCCGCGATCGTGCGGCCGGTGCCGAGGAGATGGAACGATGCAACGCAGAACGATGATGGCCATGGCGCTGGTGCCCTGGCTGGCGGCGCCGCTGCGCGCGGCCGAGGTCGGCGGGGTCAAGCTGGCCGAGCAGGCCAGCGTCGACGGCAAGACGCTGGTGCTCAACGGCGCCGGCATCCGTACGAAGCTGGTGTTCAAGGTCTATGTCGCGAGCCTGTACCTGACGGCGAAGGCGAACACGCTGGCCGGCGTCATGGCGTCGAACCCGCGCCGGGTGCAGCTGAACCTGCTGCGCGACCTGTCGGCCGACGACCTGGCCGGTGCGCTCGCCGACGGCATCGACGAAACCAGCACCGCCGAGCAGGCCGCCGCGGTGAAGGCCCAGACCGAGCAGATGGTGAAGATCATGAAGTCGGTCGGCAGCGCGAAGACCGGCGACGTCGTGACGATCGACTTCGCCGGCGGCGAAACCCGCATCGGCTTCAACGGCCAGGGCAAGGGCGCGATCGGCGGCGAGCCGTTCAACGCGGCGCTGATGCGCATCTGGCTCGCCGACAAGCCGGTGCAGCCGGACCTGCGCAAGGCGCTGCTCGGCGGCTGATCCGGCCGGTCCTGTCCGGAAGCCGGACGGTGGAGGCGCTGCGCGCCTGAAGTGTCCGGGAACCGGCCAGGGATTCCGGCCGCCGGTCGCTGCGCGTCTTGCCTCGGGCTGCGATTTCGCGGGTCTGCCGGGCGCCGCAGGCCGATCGCTCGGGGTTTGCACCGAGCCGGCAACGGTTGGCACGTGCGTTGCACGGGCAGCCGCATCGCGCAGCGCAGCCCGCGCCGCCGGCCCGCCAACTTCAGGAGATCCCCGCCGTGACCCGACCGACCCGTCGTTCGTTGCTCGCCGCCGCCGCCGCGGCCGCCGCCCTGGCCGCCATGGCGGCCGGCCCCGCCGTCGCCCAGAACAAGGGCGAAGTGAAGATCGCGCTGATCGCCAGCAAGACCGGCCCGCTCGAGGCCTATGCCAAGCAGACGATCACCGGCTTCAACCTCGGCCTCGACTACGCCACCGGCGGCACGATGATGGTCAACGGCAAGAAGCTGGTGGTGATCGAGAAGGACGACCAGGGCAAGCCCGACGTGGGCAAGACGCTGCTGGCGCAGGCCTACGCCGACGACAAGGTCGACCTCGCCGTCGGCCCGACCGCGTCGCCGGTGGCGCTGGCGATGCTGCCGGTGGCCGAGGAGTACAAGAAGATCCTGCTGGTCGAGCCGGCGGTGGCCGATTCGATCACCGGCGACAAGTGGAACAAGTACATCTTCCGCACCGGCCGCAGCAGCAGCCAGGACGCGATCGCCAACGCCGCGGCGCTGGACCAGGCCGGCACCACGATCGTCACGCTGGCGCAGGACAACGCCTTCGGCAAGGACGGCGTCAGGGCCTTCAAGGGCGCGCTGAAGAAGGCCAAGATCGTGCACGAGGAGTACCTGCCCGCGGCGACCACCGACTTCACCGCGGCCGGCCAGCGCATCATCGACAAGCTGAAGGACCAGCCGGGCAAGAAGGTGGTGTGGATCATCTGGGCGGGCGGCAACCCGTTCAAGATCGCCGACATGGACCTGAAGCGCTACGGCATCGAGATCGCCACCGGCGGCAACATCCTGCCGGCGATGGTGGCCTACAAGCAGTTCCCGGGCATGGAAGGCGGGCTGTACTACTACTTCGGCATCCCGAAGAACAAGGTCAACGAGTGGCTGGTGTCGCGCCACTACTCGCAGTTCAAGTCGCCGCCCGACTTCTTCACCGCCGGCGGCATGGCGGCCGGCATCGCGGTGGTCGAGGCGCTGAAGAAGACCAACGGCGACACCGCGACCCCCAAGCTGATCGCGGCGATGGAAGGCATGAGCTTCGAGACGCCGAAGGGCAAGATGACCTTCCGCAAGGAAGACCACCAGGCGATGCAGGACATGTACCACTTCAAGATCAAGGTGGACCCGGCCTTCGCATGGGGCGTGCCGGAGCTGGTGCGGGAGATCAAGGCGTCCGAGATGGACGTGCCCATCCAGAACAAGCGCTAGCGCTTGTTTTGGAGGGCCTGGCCTGACGTCTCGCTCCCCCGAGCCTTGCAGGCTGCACCCTCGCAGCGCTCGGGTTCCTCGGGCCGTCCGACAGTCCACTGGACTGTCGGAGCCGCGGCCCTCGGCCCCTCCAAGCGGGGGCTCCAGTCAGTCTGACGACACCCGGCCTTTGGCCGGGTGGGAATGCCGTGCTCGAGACCCGCGACCTCACCATCCGCTTCGGTGGCCACGTGGCTGTCGACCATGTGTCCTGCGCCTTTGCGCCGGGCACGCTGACGGCCATCGTCGGGCCCAACGGCGCCGGCAAGACCACCTACTTCAACCTGATCTCGGGCCAGCTGCCGGCCACCGAAGGCCAGGTGCTGCTGAGCGGCGAGGACATCACCCGGCTGCCCGCGCCGCTGCGCACCCACCGCGGCCTGGGCCGGGCCTTCCAGCTGACGCAGCTGTTCCCCAACCTGACGGTGCAGGAGAACGTGCGCCTGGCGGTGCAGGCGCGCGAGTCGGGCCGGCGCGGCGGACCCAAGCTGGACCTGTTCAGCGTCTGGCTGGACCGCAAGGCCTGGATCGACGAGGCGCGCCGGATCCTGCAATCGGTGCGGCTGGACGACAAGCGCGATGCCCATGCCGCCGGCCTGCCGCACGGCGACCAGCGCAAGCTGGAAGTGGCGCTGCTGATGGCGCTGGACCCGAAGGTCTACATGTTCGACGAGCCCACCGCCGGCATGAGCGTGGACGAGGTGCCGGTGATCCTGGACCTGATCCGCGCGCTGAAGGCGCGCAAGGACCGGCTGATCCTGCTGGTGGAACACAAGATGGACGTGGTCAGCGAGCTGGCCGACCGCATCATCGTGCTGCACAACGGCGCGCTGGTGGCCGACGGCGAGCCGGCCGCGGTGATCGCCTCGCCGGTGGTGCAGCAGGCCTACCTCGGCATCGTGTCCGAAGAGACCCTATGAGCACGCCTGTCCTTCAACTGCAGGGCGTGCACACGCACATCGGCGCGTACCACATCCTGCACGGCGTGGACCTGGCGGTGCCGGCCGGGCAGGTGACGATGCTGCTGGGCCGCAACGGCGCCGGCAAGTCGACCACGCTGCGCACGATCATGGGCCTGTGGGCCACCTCGCAGGGCTCGGTGCACTTCAAGGGCCGGCAGATCGGCGGGCCGAGACTCGAAGCCGGCCGGCCGGCCGGCTCGGGCCAGCTGACCACGCCCGACATCGCGCAGCTGGGCATCGCCTACGTGCCCGAGGCGATGGGCATCTTCACCGACCTCACGGTGCAGGAGAACATGGTGCTGGCCGCCCGCAGCGCGCGCCGCGCGGCCGAGCTGGACACGACACGGCTGGAATGGATCTTCGGCCTGTTCCCGGCGCTGAAGAAGTTCTGGCTGTACCCGGCGGGCAAGCTGTCCGGCGGGCAGAAGCAGATGCTGGCCGTCGCCCGCGCCATCGTCGAGCCGCGCGAGCTGATCCTGATCGACGAGCCCAGCAAGGGCCTGGCGCCGTCGATCATCAACAACCTGATCGACGCCTTTCGCCAGTTGAAGGCGCAGAACACCACCATCCTGCTGGTCGAGCAGAACTTTCAGATGGCCAAGGCGCTGGGCGACGGCGTGGCGGTGATGGACAACGGCCGCATCGTGCATGCCGGCGCGATGGGCGAGCTGGCCGAGGACGAATCGATGCAGCACCGCTTGCTGGGGCTTTCACTGGGGGCGCATCAATGAGCGCAGCAACGACCACCGCAGCGGCCGCCACGGCGCCGGCCGCCATTCCCAAAGCGGAGTTCGACTGGAAGCCGATCGCGCTGCTGGGCGCGGTGCTGCTGGCGGCCTGGCCGCTGGTCGGCTCGTCCTCCACCTGGGTCACGCTCAGCGTGGCCGGGCTGGCGATGGGCTTGATCATCTTCATCATCGCCTCGGGCCTGACGCTGGTCTTCGGCCTGATGGACGTGCTGAACTTCGGCCACGGCGTGTTCATCGCACTCGGCGCCTTCGTCGCCACCAGCGTGATGGGCGGCATGGCCGACTGGACCGCCAGCGAATCGCTGTGGCGCAACCTGGCGGCGGTGTTCGCCGCGATGCTGGTGGCCATGGCCGCGGCCGGCGCCTTGGGCCTGGCCTTCGAGCGGGTGATCGTGCGCCCGGTGTACGGCCTGCACCTGAAGCAGATCCTCATCACCATGGGCGGCATGATCGTCGGCGAGGAGCTGATCAAGGTCATTTGGGGCCCGCAGCAGATCGCATTGCCGCTGCCCACCGCGCTGCGCGGCAGCTTCGTCATCGGCGACGCGTCGATCGAGAAGTACCGCGTGCTGGCGGTGGTGATCGGCCTGCTCGTCTTCGCATTGCTGCTGTACGCGCTGAACCGCACCAAGGTCGGCCTGCTGATCCGCGCCGGCGTGCAGGACCGCGAGATGGTGGAAAGCCTGGGCTACCGCATCCGGCGCCTGTTCGTCGGCGTGTTCGTCGCCGGCAGCGCGCTGGCCGGCCTGGGCGGCGTGATGTGGGGGCTGTACCAGCAGAGCGTGGTGCCGCAGATCGGCGCGCAGGTCAACGTGCTGATCTTCATCG
>JAFLDG010000058.1 GCA_017302495.1 Burkholderiales bacterium | reverse complement strand
GGACCTCATGCGGCCGCGGCCCGCGCGGCGGCCGGCAACGCCGGCGCCAGCGCCGCCAGCCGTTCGGCCGCCGGCGGATGCGAGTAGTAGAAGCGCACGTAGACCGGATCCGGCGTGAGCGTGGTCGCGTTGTCCTCGTGCAGTTTCAGCAGCGCGCTGGCGAGGTCGGCCCCGCTCGCCTTCGCGCCGGCGTAGGCGTCGGCCTCGAACTCGTGCCGGCGCGAGAAGTGGGCCATCAGCGGCGCGACGAAGAAGCCGAAGGGCGGCAGCGCGAGCATGAACAGCAGCAGCGCCAGCGCGTCGTTCGGCGCCGCCAGGTTCAGGCTCACGCCGAGGCCTTCGTAGAACGGCGGCCGCGCGGACAGCCAGCCCAGCAGCGCGAGCGCGGCCCCGCTGAGCGCGAACAGCCCGGCGATGCGCTTGTGCACGTGGCGATGGCGGTAGTGGCCGAGTTCGTGCGCGAGCACCGCCTCGACCTCGCCGGGCGTGAGCCGCGCCAGCAGCGTGTCGAAGAACACCACCCGCTTGGCCGCGCCGAGCCCGGTGAAGTAGGCGTTGGCATGCGCCGAGCGCCGGCTGCCGTCCATCACGAACAGCCCCTTCGCGGCGAAGCCGCAGCGCTGCATCAGCGCCTGCACGCGGCTCTTCAGCGTCTCGTCGGCGAGCGGCTCGAACTTGTTGAACCAGGGCGCGATCAGCGTCGGGTAGATCACCAGCAGCAGCAGGTTGAAGCCCATCCACACGCCCCAGGCCCACAGCCACCACCCCGCGCCGGCGCGGCCCATCAGCCACAGCACCAGCGCGGCCAGCGGCAGCCCTATCAGCGCCGCGACCGCCGCGTTCTTGACCAGGTCGGCGACGAACAGCTTCGGCGTCATCCGGTTGAAGCCGAAGCGCTGTTCGAGGCGGAAGGTGTGCCACCACTCGAGCGGCAGTTCGAGCAGCGCGCCGATGACCGCGAAGGCCGCGAGCAGCGCGAGCTGGTAGCCCATCGGGCCGAGCCGGGGTTGCACCGTCGCCAGCAGCGCCTGGTTCAGCGCATCGAGCCCGCCGAGCAGCGTCCAGCCGACCAGCACCACGCTGCCGAAGGCCGTGCTCAGCAGGCCGAAGCGGCCCTTGGCCAGCGTGTAGTCGGCGGCGCGCTGGTGCGCGGCCAGCAGCACCGTGCCGGCGAAGGCGGCCGGCACCCGGTCGCGGTGCGCGGCCACGTGCCGCATCTGCCGGGTGGCGAGCCAGTAGCGTGTCGCCAGCGACAGCAGCAGCGCGGCGACGAAGGCGATCGTGATCGGGTTCAGTTCCATCGGGAGCGGAGTGTAGGCGTCGGCGAGAATCGCGCGGCCTGCCGCCGATGCACGACCCCGCCGCGACCATGACCGACACCGCCCTGGGCCTGGACGAGACCCACCTGATCTGGATCGACCTGGAGATGACCGGGCTCGACCCCGACCGCGACCGCATCATCGAGGTGGCGGTGGTCGTGACCGACGCGCAGGTGATCCACCGGGTCGAAGGGCCGGTGCTCGCGGTGCACCAGAGCGACGCCGTGCTCGACGCGATGGACGCGTGGAACAAGGGCACGCACGGCCGCAGCGGGCTGATCGACCGGGTCCGCGCCTCGTCGCTCGACGAAGCCGCGGCCGAGGCCCGGGTGCTCGAGTTCCTGCAACGCCACGTGCCGAAGGGCAAGAGCCCGATGTGCGGCAACTCGATCTGCCAGGACCGGCGCTTCCTCGCGCGCACGATGCCGGCGCTGGAGGCCTGGTTCCACTACCGCAACCTCGACGTCAGCACGCTGAAGGAGCTGGCGCGGCGCTGGAAGCCGGCCGCGCTCGAAGGCTTCAAGAAGGCGCAGGCGCACACCGCGCTGGCCGACATCCACGAGTCGATCGACGAGTTGCTGCACTACCGCGCGACGCTGTTCGCGCCGTAGGCGGCGGCCGGCCGCTGCGATGCCCCACGCGCCGCCCGAGGTCGAGGTCGTGATCGAGGTGCCGCGCGGCAGCTTCGTCAAGCGCGACTGGCACGGCCGGGTCGTCTTCGTCTCGCCCTTGCCCTGCCCGTACAACTACGGCTCGGTGCCGACCCATCTGGGGCTCGAGGGCGACCTGCTCGACGCGATCGTGCTCGGGCCGCGGCTGGCGCTGGGCACGCGAATCCGCGTCCGGGCCTGGGCGGCGGTCACGCTGACCGACCGCGGCATGGCCGACGACAAGCTCGTCTGCAGCCGCGACCCGCCGCGCGCGACCGAAATCGAGCAGGTGCGGCGCTTCTTCGGCTTCTACGCCCGCTGCAAGGCCCTGCTCAACCGGCTGCGACGCCGCCCCGGGCGCAATGCCTGCGAGGGCCTGATCGGGGCGGCCGAGGCGCTGCAGCGCGCGCGCCCGCTGGGCCCGGACTGGACGGATTCGCCGGTGCCCTTCTGAACCGCATCGCTGCCGCGAGGATTGTGGGTCGGCAACCGGCTGCGGCCGGCCCCGCGTGGCGCCCCTTCGCGGGTCCCAACCGGCGTGAGCCTCAAGTCACCGGCGCCGGGTTGAACAGCACCAGCGCGTTGTGCAGCCGGTGCTGCTCGGCCCAGGTCTTGCGGCCGCCGGCGACGTCGAGCAGCAGCCGGAACAGTTCCCAGCCCAGCGCCTCGATCGTCGCGTCGCCGTCGGCGATGCGGCCGGCGTTCAGGTCCATCAGGTCGTGCCAGCGGCGCGCGAGGTCGCTGCGCGTCGCGACCTTGAGCACCGGGCACGCCGCCAGGCCGTAGGGCGTGCCGCGGCCGGTGGTGAAGACATGCAGGTTCATGCCCGCGGCGAGCTGCAGCGTGCCGCAGATGAAGTCGCTCGCCGGCGTCGCCGCGTAGATCAGCCCGCGCCGGCCGTTCAGCTTCTCGCCGGGCGACAACACGCCCGAGATCGGCGCGCTGCCGCTCTTGACGATCGAGCCCATCGCCTTCTCGACGATGTTCGACAGCCCGCCTCGTCTGTTGCCCGGCGTCGTGTTCGCGCTGCGGTCGACCGCACCGCGCTTCAGGTAGGCGTCGTACCAGGCCATCTCGCGGATCATCGCCTGCGCGACCTCGGGGCTCGCGGCGCGTGCGGTCAGCTGGTCGATGCCGTCGCGCACCTCGGTGACCTCGCTGAACATCACGGTCGCGCCGGCACGCACCAGCAGGTCGGTGGCGAAGCCGACGACCGGGTTCGCGGTCACGCCGGAAAAGGCATCGCTGCCGCCGCACTGCACGCCGACGACGAGTTCGGACGCCGGCACGGTCTCGCGCCGGCGCGCGTTCAGCCGCTCGAGGTGCGCGGTCGCCGAGGCCAGGATCGAATCGATCATCGAGCCGAAGCCGACGTGGTGGTCATCCTGCAGGCAGACCACGTCGAGCGCCGCATCCTCGTTCGCGCCGACGTCGGCCACCTCGAGCGAATCGGCGATCGGGATCGTGCCCGGCGGCAGCAGCCGCTCGGGCTGCAGCTTCTCGCAGCCGAGGCTGACGACCATCACCTCGCCGCCGAAGTTCGGGTTCAGGCTGATGTTGCGCAGCGTGCGGATCGGGATCGCCGCATCCGGCGCGTCGATCGCGACGCCGCAGCCGTAGGAGTGCTCGAGCGCGACGACGTCGTCGACGTTCGGGTAGCGCGGCAGCAGCTCGGCGCGGATGCGCTGCACCGCGTGCGCGACGACGCCGGCGACGCACTGCACGGTGGTCGTGATGCCGAGCAGGTTGCGCGTGCCGACCGAGCCGTCGTCGTTGCGGTAGCCCTCGAAGGTGTAGCCGTCGAGCGGCGGCAGCGGCTCGGGCCGGCGGGTCGCGATCGGCAGGCCGTCGAGGCTGCGCGCCTCGGGCATCCTGAGCAGCCGCTCGTGCACCCAGCTGCCGGCGGGAATCGCCTTCAGCGCGTAGCCGATGGTCACGTCGTAGCGCCGGACCGCGTCACCCTCGGCCAGGTCGACCAGCGCGACCTTGTGGCCCTGCGGCACATGCTCGCGCAGCGTCGGTCCGCCGGGCCACCCGGTGCCGGCAGGCAGGCCGCGGTCGTTGCCGACGATCGCGACGTTGTCGCGGTCGTGCAGGCGGATGATCACCGGCGCGGTCGGCATCGTTGGCTGGCTCTCAGTTCAGCTTGATGTTGCCGTCCTTGACGATCTTCGCCCACTTCGCCAGCTCGGCCTGGCCGAAGGCCGCGAACTGCGCCGGGGTGTTCGGCGTGTGCTCGAGGCCGAGGCCTTCGAGCTTGGCCTTGACCTCGGGCAGCGCGAGGATCTTCTCGACCTCGGCGTTGAGCCGGTTCACGATCGCCGGCGGCGTGCCGGCCGGGGCGTACAGCGCCTGCCAGCTCGCCACGTCGAAGCCGGCGATGCCGGCCTCCTGCATCGTCGGCACCTCGGGCAGCACCTTGCTGCGCCGGGCCGGCGTCACCGCGAGCGCGCGCAGCTTGCCGGCCTGGATGTGCGGCAGCGCGACGGTGGCGGTCTCGAAGCTCATCGGGATCTGGCCGGCGATCACGTCCTGCACCGCCGGCCCGCTGCCCTTGTACGGCACGTGCGTCAGGTCGATGCCGGCCTGCAGTTCGAAGGCCTCGCCCGACATGTGCTGCGAGCTGCCCTGGCCCGGCGACGCGAACGGCAACCCCGGCTTGGCCTTGACCGCGACCACCAGCTCCTGGACGTTCTTGTACGGCTGCGCCGCGCCGACGATCAGCACGTTCGCGATGCTGCCGAGCAGGTCGATCGGCGCGAAGTCCTTCACCGCGTCGTACGGCATCTTCGGGTTCAGCGCGGGGTTGATCGCATGGCTCGCGATCGTGCCGAGCAGCAGCGTGTAGCCGTCGGGCGCAGCCTTGGCGACGAAGTCGGCGCCGATCACGCCGCCGGCGCCGGCCTTGTTCTCGACGATGACCGTCTGCTTCAGCTCGGCCTGCAGCTTCTCGCCGATCGTGCGCGCGAGGATGTCGCTGGTGCCGCCGGCGGCGAAGGGCACGACGATCCTGATCGGCTTGCTCGGCCAGGCGTCCTGGGCGGGCACGGCCGGCGCGGCAGCCGCCAGCGCGAGGGCGGCGACGGTCTGCAGCAGGGGGCGGCGTTGCATGAGGTTCCTTTCGGCCGCGGCGTCAGGCGGCCCCTTGGGTGTTGACGAAGAGGGCGTACAGCGAATGGCTCGCCGCCATGAAGAGGCGATTGCGGTGCCGGCCGCCGAAGCACAGGTTGGCGCAGCGCTCGGGCAGGTGGACGTGGCCGATCGCGCGGCCCGATGGGTCGTAGACGCGCACGCCGTCGAGTTCGGCCGACTGCTGCCCGCTGCTGCTGCCGAAGCCGCACCAGACGTTGCCGCGCACGTCGACCGCGATGCCGTCGTAGGCGCCGGGGCCTTGGGCATCGACGAACGGGCGCTTGTTCGACAACGCGCCGCCGCTGCCGACCTCGTACTGCCAGATCTTGCGGTGCGGCGTCGCACGGCTCTCGACGACGTAGAGGATCTTCTCGTCGGGCGAGAACGCGAGCCCGTTCGGCGCGGCGAGGTCGTCGATCATCCGCTGCAGCTCGCCGCTCGCCGGGTCGATGCGGTAGACGGCCCACGGCGTTTCGCTGTCGGCCGGTTCGCCCTCCCACCAGCCGGCGATGCCGAACAGCGGGTCGGTGAACCACACCGCACCGTCGCGCGCGCAGACGATGTCGTTCGGCGAATTGAGCCGCCGGCCCTGCCAGCGGTCGGCGAGCACGGTGATCGAGCCGTCGTATTCGGTGCGGGTCACGCGGCGCGTGCGGTGCTCGCAGGCCAGCAGCCGGCCTTGCCGGTCGCGCGCGAGGCCGTTGGCGTGGTTCGACGGTGTGCGGAACACCGCCGTCGTGCCGGTGCATTCGTCCCAGCGCAGGATGCGGTCGTTCGGGATGTCGCTCAAGAGCAGGCAGCGCCCGTCGCCGAACCACTGCGGCCCCTCGGCCCAGCGCAGCCCGGTGACGAGCTGCTCGACCGTGGCCGAGTACAGCCGCAGGCTCAGGAAACTCTCGTCCAGCACCTCGACCGCGGGGTCGGGGTAGCGCGCGTTCGGCGTGAACGGCACGCCAGGGCCTTCGGTGGCGGCTTGCGGCAGCATCATCACAACCCCAGGGCGCGCGGCAGCCACAGGCTCAGCCACGGGATGTAGGTGACCATCAGCAGCACGATGAACAGCGCGGTGAAGAACGGCATCATCGCCTTCGTCACGACGCCGATCTTCAGCTTGGCCACCGCACTGCCGACGAACAGTACCGTGCCCACCGGCGGCGTGATCAGCCCGATGCCGAGATTCACCATCATGATCATGCCGAAGTGCACCGGGTCGATGCCGATCGCCTTGACCACCGGCAGCAGGATCGGCGTCAGGATCAGGATCAGCGGGCTCATGTCCATCAGGCAGCCGAGGATGAGCAGCAGCAGGTTGATCAGCGCCAGGATCACGGTCGGGTTGTCCGACAGCCCGGTCAGGTAGGCGGTGACCTTCATCGGGATCTGCATCAGCGTCATCAGGTAGCCGAAGGCCGCGGCGAAGCCGATCAGGATCATCACGATCGTCACCGTCTTGACCGTGCGGTGGACGAGCTTCGGCAGGTCGCGCCACTTGTAGTCGCGGTAGACGAACATCGTCACGAAGAACGCCCACAGCACCGCGATCGAGGCGCTCTCGTTCGCGGTGAACACGCCCGACAGGATGCCGCCGAGGATGATGACCATCGTCATCAGCCCCCACATCGCGTCGACGCAGATCTTCAGCGCCTGCCTCAGTGGAATGACCTCGCCCTTCGGGAAGTCGTGCTGCTTCGCCTTGATCAGGCACAGCACCGCGAGCGTCAGCCCCATCAGCAGCCCGGGCAGCACGCCGGCCATGAACAAGGCGGCGATCGACACCGTGCCGCCGGCGGCGAGCGAGTAGATCACCGCGTTGTGGCTCGGCGGGATCAGGATCGCCTGCACCGAGCCGCTGACCGTGACCGCGGTCGCGAACGGCCGCGGGTAGCCCTTCTTCTCCATCTCGGGAATCAGCACGCTGCCGATCGACGCGGTGTCGGCCACCGACGAGCCCGAGATCGCACCGAAGAAGGTGCTGGCCATGATGTTGACCAGGCTCAGGCCCCCGCGCACGAAGCCGACGAGCACGCCGGCGAACGCGACCAGGCGGCGCGCCATGCCGCCTTCGGCCATGATCGCGCCGGCGAGCACGAAGAAGGGGATCGCGAGCAGGCTGAACTTGTTGACGCCGCTGGCGATCTGGATCATCACCGCGTCGAGCGGCAGGTCGATCCAGATTGCGCCGACCAGTGCCGCCAGCCCGAGCGCGTAGGCGATCGGCAACCCGACCGCCATCAGCAGCACGAAGCTGCCGATCAGGACGAAGGCGTCCATCGGGTGCCCCGCGCTGCCGCAGGCGGCGGCGAAAGAGCCGGAGGTGGGGGCGGCATCAGTGCGCCTCGCCGAAGCGGACCACGTCGCGATGCTGCTGCGCGCCGAACAGCCGCCGCTCGATCACGAACAGCAGCGTCAGCGCGCCGCCGATCGGCAGCGACGCGTAGGTCACGCCCACCGGCAGCCACGGCAGCTCCGCGATCGACTGGCCCATCGTCTCGAGGCACAGCCGGGTGCCGTACCAGGCGACGAAGACGCTGACGACGGCCATCAGCGCGTCGACGAGCAGCGCCGCGAGCCGCTGCAGCGGCGCGGGCAGCGATTCGGTGAACATCGTCACCGCGATGTGCGCGCCGGCGCGGTACGCGGCGGCGGCGCCGACGAAGGTGAAGACCATCATCAGCAGGATCGCGATCGGCTCGGGCCACTGCGAGCCGGTGCCGAGCACGTAGCGCGTGAACACGCCCCACGGGATGATCAGCGACATCAGGAAGATCGCCGTGCCGGCGAGCCGGATCGCGGCCAGGTACAGCCGATCCATCCAGCGGACGTAGAGCGGATCCATCGCTAGCGAAGGGGGAAGTGTGGGGTGAGCCGCCGCCTCGATCCGGCCCGGCGGCCGCCTGCGGACGGCGCGGCCCGCAGGCGTGCCGCGCGCGGGCCTACTTGACGTCGGCGATGCGCTTCATCAGCTCGGCGTTCTGCGCACCGTACTTCGCGCGCACCGGCGCGGTGGCGTCGTAGAAGGGCTTGTTGTCGATGACGATGAACTCGACGCCCTCGGCCTTGAGCTTGGCGGTGTAGTCGGCCACCGCCGCGTCCCACAGCTTGCGCTGCTCGAGCTGCGCCTCGCGCGCGAGCTTCTGCACCAGCGCCTGGTCGGCCGGCGAGAGCTTGTCCCACGCGACCTTCGACATCACCAGGATCTCGGGGATGATCAGGTGGTTCGTCTGCGTGTAGTACCTGGCGCCGGCCTTGAAGTGGTTCGCGGTGTACAGCGAAGGCGGGTTGTTCTCGGCGCCGTCGATGACGCCGGTCTGCAGCGCGGTGAAGACCTCGCCGTAGCCCATGCTGATGCCGTTGCCGCCCATCGCGTTCATCGTGTCGACGAACAGCGGGTTGCCCATCATCCGGATCTTCTGGCCCTTCAGGTCCTCGGGCTTGCGCACCGCCTTCTTCGTGTAGAGGCTGCGGCTGCCGCCGTCCATCCACGCCAGGCCGATCAGCCGGGCCGGGCTGGCGCTGACCTTGTCGAGCAGTTCCTGCCCGATCGGCCCGTCGACGACGGCGCGCATGTGCGCCGGATCGCGGAACACGAAGGGCATGTTGAAGACGTTGACCTCGGGCACCACCGGGCCGATCGGCCCGAGCGAGGTGCGCAGGATCTGGATCGCGCCGACCTGCGTCTGCTCGATCATCTCCTTCTCGCCGCCGAGCACGCTGCCCGGGAACATCTGGATCTTGAGCCGGCCGTTGGTGGCGGCCTCGAGCTTCTTGCCCATGTTCTCGACCGCGACCACGGTCGGGTAGCCGGGCGGGTGCACGTCGGCGGCCTTGAGCACGGTCTGCGCGAGCGCGGCGGTCGGGGCCGAGACGGCGATCGCGACGGCGGCCAGGGCGTGGCGGAACTTCATTCGGGTCTCCTTTGCGAAGTGACGGGAGGGCGGGCGGGCCGGCCTCAAGCGAACGGGCCGGTGCGCACGAAGGCACCGCCCTGGTAGATCACGGCCGGGTCGCCGCGATCCGGCGCCGGCTGCCGGGCCTCGAGCGCGGCGCGGAAGCGCTCGGAGCTGTCCTGCGCGCGGTAACCGAGATGGCGTGCCGTGGTGTTGTCCCACCAGGTCGCCGCGTTGTCGGACATGCCGTAGATGACCGTGTGGCCGACGACCGGCGCGGTCAGCGCGGCGACGACCAGCCGCTCGAGGTCGTCGAAGCTCAGCCAGGTGGCGAGCATGCGCCGGTCCTTCGGTTCCGGGAACGACGAGCCGATGCGGATGCTGACCGTCTCGATCCGGTGCCGGTCCCAGTACAGCTGCGCGAGGTTCTCGCCGAAGGCCTTGCTCAGCCCGTACAGGCCGTCGGGGCGCACCGGATCGTGCGGGCCGATCACTTCGTCCTGCCGGTAGAAGCCGGTGACGTGGTTGGAGCTGGCGAAGACGATGCGCCCGACGCCGCATCGGCGCGCGGCTTCGTACAGGTGGTAGGTGCCGACGATGTTGCCGTCGAGGATCTGCTCCCAGGGCCGTTCGGTCGACACGCCGCCCAGGTGGACGATCGCCGCGACGCCTTCGGCCAGAGCCTGCACCGCGGCGGCATCGCCGAGCCCGGCGCGGACGAATTCCTCGCCGGGGACCAGGTCGCCGGCGAGCGGCTCGCGGTCCGACAGGCGCAGCGCGTCGCAGTATTTCTTCAGCCGCGGCCGCAGCTCGCGCCCGAGGTTGCCCGCGGCGCCGGTGAGCAGCAGGCGCGCAAAGCGCAGCGGGGTCAGGGGCAGGCCGGTCATGGTGTTTAAATCGAACGCCGGGGTCTTGTCGTCAGGCATCAGTTGTCGTACAACAATGGTCATCGATGGAGATCCGGAAGTCAAGCACCGATCTTGAGGGTTAACCCCAGGAGCCGACGATGGAAACGACGCTGCCCCGCCGACGCGCGCGCCCCCTGGCCTTCGAGCTGGTCGAGTCGCTCGGCGAGCGCATCCGCGACTCGCGCTACACGCCCGGCGACAAGCTGCCGACCGAGGCGGCGATCATGGCCGAGTTCGGCGTCAGCCGCACCGTCGTGCGCGAGGCGATCTCGAAGCTGCAGGCCGCCGGGCTGGTCGAGACGAAGCACGGCATCGGCACCTTCGTCGTCGGTTTGGGCGACAGCGCGCCGTTCCGCATCGCGCCCGAGCAGTTCGCGACGCTGCGCGACGTGATCGCCGTGCTCGAGCTGCGCATCGGCGTCGAGACCGAGGCCGCCGGCCTTGCCGCGCAGCGCCGCGGCGACGACAACGTGGCCGAGATGCGCGCGGCGCTGGCCGCGTTCGCCGCCGCGGTGGACAGCGGCGGCGACGCGGTGGGCGCCGACTTCCGCTTCCACACCGAGATCGCGCGCGCGACGCAGAACCCGCACTACGCGGAACTGATGGCCTCGCTCGGCGCGAAGATCATCCCGCGCGCGCGCCTCGCGGCCGACGACGCGGCGAGCGAACAGCGGCGCGAGTACCTGAAGCGCGTCAACGCCGAGCACGAGAGCATCTTCGACGCGATCGTCGCGCACGACGCCGACGGCGCCCGCGCGGCGATGCGCACGCACCTGGTCAACAGCCGCGAGCGGCGGCGGCGCGCGAACGCCGGGGCGGGCTGAGCGTCGGCCCGCTGCGGGCAGGGCACCGTCTGCCCATGCGCTTGTCAGACGACGGATGTCTTTGGTCCATCTGGCGCTCGCCCGCGATCGGCGGCCAGACGCCGCCACGGGCCTCAGATCAGGCCTTGGCGACCTCGTGGTTGGCCAGCAGCTCGAGCGCGCGCACCAGCGCCGAGTGGTCCAGGTTGCCCATGCCGTTGGCCGCACAGGCCTGCATCAGCTGCGCCGCGTTCGCGGTGTTGGGCAGCGCCACGCCGAGCGCACGCGCGCCGGCCAGCGCCAGGGCCAGGTCCTTCTGGTGCAGCCCGATGCGGAAACCCGGCTCGAAGGTCCTCTTGATCATGCGCTCGCCGTGCACTTCGAGGATGCGGCTGGAAGCGAAGCCGCCCATCAGCGCGGCACGCACCTTGGCCGGGTCGGCGCCGGCCTTGCTGGCGAACACCAGCGCCTCGGCCACCGCGGCGATGTTCAGCGCGACGATGATCTGGTTCGCCACCTTCGTGGTCTGGCCGTCACCGTTGCCGCCGACGAGGGTGATGTTCTTGCCCATCCGCTCGAACAGCGGCCTGACGCGTTCGAACGCGGCTTCGGGCCCGCCGACCATGATCGTCAGCGACGCCGCCTTGGCGCCGACTTCGCCGCCGGAGACCGGCGCATCGAGGTAGTCGCAGCCAAGTTCGTTGATTCTCTTCGCGAAGAGCTTGGTCTCGATCGGCGAGATCGAGCTCATGTCGACGACCGTCTTGCCGACGCGACCCGAAGGGTCGCTTGCCGATGACTTCAGACCCGCGGCGACGCCGTTCTCGCCGAACAGCACCGCCTCCACGTCCGGGGTGTCGGGCACCATCGTGAAGATCACGTCGGCGCGCTCGGCGACCTCGCGGTTGCTCGCGCAGATGGTGGCTCCGGCCAGCGCCTCGGGCACCTTGCCGCGCGTGTGCACGTACAGCCTGTGCCCGGCCGCCAGCAGGTGGCCCGCCATCGGCGCGCCCATGATGCCCAGACCGATGAAGCCGAGTTCCATGCGAGATCCTTTCGTGTCGAGGGTGGGTCGGGCCGATCAGTAGCTGCCCGAAGCGGCAGATGCCTGCGGGGCGGCGCGCATCGCGCCGAGGATCTGCTGCGAGCCCGCGGCGAGCAGCCGCGCGTCCGAGCCGACGGTGACGAAGCGGAAGCCCATCGCCATCCGCGCCAGCGCCACGTCCGGCCGGCCGTTGTGCACGCCGGCCTTCAGCCCGTGCGCCTGCGCGCGCCGCAGGATGTGCTCGATCGCCTGCGCGACCGGCGGGTCGACGTCGTCGAACACCGGCCGGCAGCCGAGCGCGAGCGACAGGTCCGACGGGCCGATGTAGACCGCATCGAGCCCCTCGACCGACAGGATCGCGTCGAGGTTGTCGAGCGCCTGCGCGGTCTCGATCATCGCGAAGCGCACGATCGTCTCGTCCGCGTGCTGCGGATAGTCGGCGCCGCCGTACAGCAGCGCGCGCACCGGGCCGAAGCTGCGCGTGCCCTTCGGCGCGTAGGTGGTCCAGGCGACGAGCTTCTGCGCGTCCTCGCGGGTGTTGACCATCGGGCAGATCACGCCGTAGGCGCCGGCGTCGAGCGTCTTCATCAGGATGCCGGGCTCGAGCCACGGCACGCGCACGACCGGCACCGTCGGCGTCGTCGAGATCGCCTGCAGCATCGTCACCATCTTCGGGTAGTCGATCACGCCGTGCTGCAGGTCGATCGTCAGCGTGTCCCAGCCCTGGTGCGCCATCGTCTCGGCGGCGAAACCGTCGGGGATCGCGAGCCAGCCGTTCACGGCGGCCTTGTCGTCGCGCCACAGCGTGCGCAAGCGGTTCTCTCTCATCGCCGGTCCTTTGAGGGTAGGGATCAACGCACCAGGCAGGGCCGCTTCGGGTCGAAGCGCCAGCCCGGGATCAGGTATTGCATCGCGACCGAATCATCGCGCGCACCCAGGCCGTGCTCCCGGTAGAGCCGGTGCGCCTTCTCGACCTCGGCCATGTCGAGCTCGACGCCGAGGCCGGGTTTCGTCGGCAGCTGCACGTGGCCGTTCGCGATCCGCAGCGGCTCCTTCGTCAGCCGCTGGCCGTCCTGCCAGATCCAGTGGGTGTCGATCGCGGTCACCTTGCCCGGCGCCGCGGCGCCGACGTGGGTGAACATCGCCAGGCTCACGTCGAAGTGGTTGTTCGAGTGCGAGCCCCAGGTCAGACCCCAGTCGCGGCAGGTCTGCGCGACGCGCACGCTGCCGGCCATGGTCCAGAAGTGCGGGTCGGCGAGCGGGATGTCGACCGACTGCAGCGAAAGCGCATGCACCATCTGCCGCCAGTCGGTGGCGATCATGTTCGTCGCCGTCGGCAGGCCGGTCGCGCGGCGGAACTCGGCCATCACCTCGCGGCCGGAGAAGCCGTCCTCGGCGCCGCACGGGTCCTCGGCGTAGGCGACGATGCCGCGCATGCGCGTGCCGAGGCGGATCGCGTCGCGCAACAGCCAGCCGCCGTTCGGGTCGAGCGTGACGCGCGCCTCGGGGAAACGCTCGTGCAGCGCGGTCACCGCGTCGACCTCGGCGTCGCCGGCGAGCACCCCGCCCTTGAGCTTGAAGTCGTTGAAGCCGTAGCGCGCGCGTGCCGCCTCGGCCAGCCGCACCACGCCTTCGGGCGTCATCGCCGGCTCGTGGCGCAGCCGGCACCAGTCGTCGGCGTCGGCCACCTCGTCGGCGGGCGTCGCGTACGGCAGATCGGTCTTCGTGCGGTCGCCGACGAAGAACAGATAGCCGAGCATCTCGACCGCGTCGCGCTGCCGGCCCTCGCCGAGCAGGTCGGCCACCGGCACGCCGAGGTGCTGGCCGAGCAGGTCGAGCAGCGCCGATTCGACCGCGGTGACGGCGTGGATCGCGATCCGCAGATCGAAGGTCTGCAGGCCGCGGCCGCCGCGGTCGCGGCCGGCGAGCGCCGCCTGCACCTCGCGCAGCAGCCGCAGGTGCTGGCCGACCGGCTGGCCGATCAGCAGCGGCCGCACGTCTTCGAGCGCCTGGCGGATCTTCTCGCCGCCGGGCACCTCGCCGACGCCGGTGCGGCCGGCGCTGTCGGTCAGGACCAGCAGGTTGCGCGTGAAGAACGGGCCGTGCGCGCCGCTCAGGTTCATCAGCATGCTGTCGCGGCCGGCGACGGGAATCGCGCGAAGCTCGGTGATGCGGGGGGTGGAGGCGGTATCCATCGTTGCGGCTCGCGGGCAAGTGGGTGGAGGCGGCCGAAGGCGCCTGGGGCCGGGCCGATCAATCCGCGGTGATCTTGCGGGTGTCGATCAGCTGCTTCCAGCGCGCGCTCTCGCGCTGCTGGAACGCGGCGAACTGCTCGGGCGTGTTGGCGACGATCTCGAAGCCGAGGCCGACGAACTGCTGCTTCAGCGCCGGGTCGGCGAGCGCGGCGACGAGCGCGCCATGCATCTTCGTCTTCACGTCGGCCGGCAGCCCCTTCGGCGCGACCACCGCCTGCCACGAATAGACGTCGACGCCGCTGACACCGGCTTCGCCGAGCGTGGCCACGTTCGGCAGCACCGGCGAACGCTTGTCGCCGGTGACCGCCAGCGCCTTGAGCTTGCCGGCGCTGATGTGCTGCAGCACCGCGTTCACGTTCTGGAACGATGCGTCGACCTGGCCGCCGAGCAGGTCCGAGATCGCCGGCGCGCCGCCCTTGTACGGCACGTGCACGCCGGTGGTGCCGGTCTGCAGCCAGAACAGCTCGGCCGTCAGGTGGTCCGACGAGCCGTTGCCCGACGACGCGAAGCTCATCTTGTCGGGATGTGCCTTCTGGTAGGCGATCACGTCGGCGACCGTCTTGTGCGGCGAGTTCGCCGGCACGACGAGCACGTTCGGCGCCTGCACCGCGACGGTGAGGAAGTCGAAGTCCTTCGCCGCGTCGTAGGGCACGCTCTTCAGCAGGTGCGGCGCGATCACCAGCGGCCCGAGCGAGGTGACCAGGAAGGTGTAGCCGTCGGGCGCCGAGCGCTTGACCTGCGCTGCGCCGATGGTGCCGGTGGCGCCGGCCTTGTTGTCGACGATGAAGCTCTGGCCGAGCTTGTCCTGCAGCTTCGGCCCGAGCGCGCGGGCGAGCGTGTCGGTCGAGCCGCCGGGCGGGAAGGGCACGACCAGGGTCACGGTCTTGGTGGGCCAGGCCTGGGCCTGGGCGCCCAGGGCGGCGAGGCCGAGGGCGAGGGTGGCGAGCAGCTGCTTCATGCGGGCGTCTCCGTCGGGGTTCGGACTGAACGAATGAGGCTGATGTTATCAGTCGTCAGACAACTAGTCCATCAGCTTGAATGAGGGTTTACCCTCAATCGCTACCGTCAGCGCGGCGGTCGGCGGGGCCGTCGTCGTCTGTCACGGTTGAGCCGGTCGTCAGACAACACCTGCAGCATCATCGAAGTCACCGGCACGCGGGGCCGCGCGGCCCGGCGTCGGGATGACCCCGGGTGGCGTGTGCCGGACGGCTGCCGCAGACTGCCGCGCCGATGCCCGAGGACTCGACCGATGGCGACCACCCTGCTGCCCGACCCGCTCGATCTGCTGCGACGCGTCGTCGCCCAGCTCGAGAACCCCGCGAACCTGCAAAGGGGGCGCGGGCCGCAGGGCGAGCCGGTGGCCAAGGCGCTGCAACAGCTGCTGTCGGTCGCGCTCGCGTCGGGCCGGGTCCGGGCGGCGGCAGTGGACGGCGTCGTCCGTGCGCTGAACCTGCCGACGGGCGATGACTTCGCCGAGTTGCTGGCAGTCCTGCGCCGCATCGAGGACAAGCTCGATCGGCTGGTCCCCGCCGATGCCGGCGCCGCGACGCCGCCCGGCCGCACGCCGCCGGGCCGGCCG
>JAFLDG010000057.1 GCA_017302495.1 Burkholderiales bacterium | reverse complement strand
GGGCCGGCGGCGGCCGCACCGGCACGTGCCGAACGCGTCGCCACCGCGCCGCTGCTGCAGGTGCAGGGCCTGCGCGTCGGCTTCCCGATCCGGCAGGGGCTGCTGCAGCGCACGACCGGCCACTTCCAGGCGGTGGACGGCGTGAGCTTCGAGGTCGGCAAGGGCCGCACGCTGGCGCTGGTCGGCGAATCCGGCTGCGGCAAGACGACGATCGGCAAGGCGCTGGTGCAGCTGCTGCGCGGTCAGGCGCGCATCGAGGGCCAGGCGCGGCTCGACGGGCGCAACCTGTTCGAGCTGCAGGGCGATGCCCTGCTCGCCGCGCGGCGCGACATCCAGATCATCTTCCAGGACCCGTTCGGATCGCTGAACCCGCGCATGCGCGTGCTCGAGCTGCTCGAGGAGGGCCTGCTCGCGCTGCACCCGGGGCTGGACGCCGACGCTCGGCGCGAGCGCGTGCAGCGGCTGGCCGGGCAGGTGGGGCTGCGCCCGGACGCGCTGGAGCGCTTCCCGCACGAGTTCTCCGGCGGCCAGCGCCAGCGCATCGCGATCGCGCGCGCGCTCGCGGTGCAGCCGAAGCTGGTGGTCTGCGACGAGCCGACCTCGGCGCTGGACGTGTCGGTGCAGGCGCAGATCCTGAACCTGCTGCGCGAGCTGCAGCGCGAGCTGAACCTGAGCTACCTGTTCGTCACGCACAACATCGGCGTCGTCGAGTACATCGCCGACGAGGTGGCGGTGATGCGCGCGGGCAAGCTGGTCGAGCAGGGGCGTGCCGGTAGCGTGCTCGCGCGGCCGGCGCACGAGTACACGCGCACGCTGCTGGCCGCGGTGCCGCGGGTCGAGACGGGCCGGATGGCGACCTGACCCGCGACGGCGCCGGGCCCCTCCGTCCGAGATCGGCAACAGGCGCATGCGGGTGCGAAACAGGTCGACGGTCACCGGCGCGCCGCGTTCGATCTCGGGCCGTACCTGCCGAAGCGCGGTCAGGACGCGATCGAAGGGGTCGCCACCGATCAGGTTTTCGAAACCCTCGTTGCAGGGCGGCCTCGGCCGCCCGCAGATCGGGGAGCCATTGCCTCGCGCGTCGCCGCGCCATGCAGCGGCGTTGCGCCGCCCCAACAGCGCGGCGGCGACCGGCGCGGACCCGGCAGTTTTCACGGCCTCGGGTCGGCTAGGCGAAATCGCACAACCCCGCGTCGTAAAAGGGATTTCCGGCGTCCAGCCGGTTCCGAGGCTGGCCGAGTGTCAACCCCTAGGTGAAGTTCCGGAGCCGGAGATGCTGCGGCGCACCGGGAGAATCAGCTACGGCTTGTCGCACGGCGGACACGATCGACACGCGCGCGACGTGTCCGGGGCGTGACGACAGAAACCCTCGTACCCTTTCCAGGAGTCCATCCATGTTCAAGCGAACCAAGCTCAGCCGCAGCCTGATGCTGGCCTTCGGTGGCACGGTTGCCGTCGCGGCGCTGATGCCGGCGCAGGCGCAGGTCGTGATCACCGGTTCGTCGATCAAGCAGATCGAAGGCGCCGGCGCGCTGCCGGTGCAGACCCTCACCCGGGCCGACATCGAGCGCACCGGCGTGCAGACCACCGAGCAGCTGCTGCAGACGATCTCGGCGATGTCGTCGTCCGGCCAGATCCAGGGCACGACCGGCGTCGGCATCTCGACCTACGGCGAGTCGAACGTGTCGCTGCGCGGCATCGGCCCGGAGCGCACGCTGGTCATGGTCAACAGCCAGCGGCTGGCGGCCTTCGCCGGCGGCGGCGGCGCGACCGTGAACGTCAACAACATCCCGCTGGCCGCGATCGAGCGGGTCGAGATCCTGAAGGACGGTGCCTCCGCGGTGTACGGCTCCGACGCCGTGGCCGGCGTCGTCAACTTCATCCTGCAGAAGAACTTCCAGGGCATCCAGATCGGCGGCACCTACGGCACGCCGACCGCCAGCGGCGGCGGCCAGCAGTACCAGGCCAACATCGTGGCCGGCTTCGGCGACCTGACGAAGGACCGCTGGAACGTCACCGGCAGCCTGCAGTGGAACAAGAACCAGGACCTGCTCGGCATCGACCGCGAGTTCTCGAAGACCGCGAACAAGGTGCCGTTCTTCGAGTCCGGCGCCACCGGTCAGGGCAACATCCAGGGCGCCTGGGATCCGGGAGTTAATGGCGTGTCGGTCGGTGGGCCGCTGACCGTGGGCGGCTTTGGCTACCAGGGGGGCGGCTCGGGCTACGGCAACCCGATGGCCACGCCGACCAACCGCTGCGGCGAGATCAACATGGCGCTCGCGCCGTCGCTCAGCGCCGGCGGCAAGCCGTTCTGCAACTTCGACACCGGCCCGTTCGTCGGCCTGCTCGGCTCGACCGAGAGCGTCTCCGCCACCCTGAACGGCGCCTGGCAGTTGAACGACAAGGTCGAGCTCTACGGGGACCTGCTCTGGTCGCGCACGATCGCGAACGTGGCCTACCAGCCGAGCCCGCTGCGCACCAGTTTCCTCGCTACCGACGAGGAGTTCGACAACCAGTTGGTCGACCGCGTGCTGCTGCTGCGCCCGACCAATCCGAACTACCAGATCGCGGCCGACTACCTGAACGCGAACGGCCTCGGCGCGCTGGTCGGCCAGTCGCTCGGCATCACCGCCCGCGTGTTCGACTTCGGCCGCCGCACGCAGGAGGACACGAGCACGCAGTTCCGGATCGTCGGCGGTGCGCGCGGCGACTTCATGAACCAGAGCTACGACGTCTCGGCCTTCTGGAACCAGAACAAGCTCGACGGCACGGTCACCGACGGCTACTTCTCGCAGGTCGGTTTCGCGAAGGCGACGCAGGACCCGAACAGCGACTGGAACCCCTGGTCGCTGACGCAGTCGCAGGCGTTCCAGGACGCGATCGCGTCGGCCAAGTACGTCGGCCCGACACTGGCGGGCACCTCGAAGTCCTATGGTCTGCAGGGCCTGCTGTCGGGCGACGTGATGGCGCTGCCGGCGGGATCGATGCAGTACGCGGCCGGTGTGCAGTTCCGCAAGGAGGATCTGGTGCAGACGCCGGCTCCGGCGCAGTTCACCGGCGACATCGCCGGCCTCGGCGGCGCGACCAAGCCGATCGATGCCGATCGCGATGTCTGGGCCGTGTTCGGCGAACTGAACATCCCGGTCATCAAGGGCCTGGACGTGAACCTCGCGCTGCGCTACGACGACTACAGCGACTTCGGCGGCACGACGAACTGGAAGGGCAACATCCGCTGGCAGCCGATCCAGCAGTTGCTGGTGCGCGGATCGTACGGCACGGGTTTCCGTGCGCCGACGCTGTCCGACCTGTACAGCCCGATCGTGCTGCAGACCTCGTCGCAGTTCAACGACCCGGTGACCGGCCAGACCGACCTGCAGGTCAACGAGCTGAACGGCGGCAACCCGAACCTCGATCCCGAGCAGTCGACGCAGTACTCGCTCGGCTTCATCTGGCAGCCGATGAACAACCTGTCGATGGGGATCGACTACTTCAACATCAAGGTCGAGGACGTGATCGCACAGGCCTCGACGCAGGAAGTGGTTTCGCAGGCCGCGGCCGGCAACCCGGCCTTCACGCCATACGTCATCCGCGATCCGGTTACCAACCAGATCCTGCAGACGTCGACCCAGCTGCTGAACTCCGGCACGCTCGAGGTGCAGGGCTACGACATCAACGCGAACTACCGGCAGCCGATCGGCCCGGGCGTGCTGAACGTCGGGCTGCAAGGCACCTACTACACGCAGTTCGACCAGACTTCGCCGGCCGGCGTGACCACCGGCAAGGTCGGCACGACCGTCGACGGCGGCGGCAATCCGGTGCCGAGCTCGACCGCGGGCCTCGACGGCTACGGGGTCGTGCTGCGCTACAAGCAGTATCTGACGGCGACCTGGACCCAGGGTGACTGGGCCGCGACCATCGGCAACAGCTACGCGACCGGCTACCACGCCGGCTGGGACCTGAACGGCAACCCGACCCGCATCGGCGCGATGTCGCTGTGGGACCTGATCGTTGCCTACAACGGCTTCAAGAACATCACGTTGACGCTCGGTGCGCGGAACATCTTCGACACGCAGCCGGACACCTACGTGGCCGTGGGCAACCAGTTCCAGTCGGGCTACGACCCGTCGCAGTACGACCCGCGCGGCCGCTTCGTCTTCCTGACCGGCACCTTCAAGTTCTGACCGGACCGCCGCGCCCGCCCGGGCGCGGTGAGGTTCGCGGGCCGAGGCCCGATGGTCCCAGCGACCATCGGGCCTTCTTCATTCCGGCGGCCACCGGCGGCCTGCTAGACTTAGTCCATCGGACTTGGTTCACTGGGGAACGCCGATGACCACCACCGTCAACATCCACGAAGCGAAGACCCATCTGTCGCGCCTGGTCGAGCAGGCGGCGAAGGGGCATGAGTTCGTCATCGCCAAGGCCGGCAAGCCGATGGTGCGGGTGATTCCGATCGAACCGCCGCCGGCCAAGCGGCGGTTCGGCACGATGGTCGGTCAGGGCACGGTCAAGCTGGACGTCAAGAAGGACTTCGAGGCCGAAATCAACGAGATGTTCGGCCTCGGCAAATGAACGGCTATCTGGCCGACACCCATGTGCTGCTGTGGTGGTTGCTGGAGCCTGAGAAACTGCCGCGCCGAGCTGCAAACGAGCTCGCCGACTGGACGGTGCCCATGCGCTACAGCCTGGTGTCGATCTGGGAAGTTGCGATCAAGACGTCGCTGCGCAAGCCGGGATTCGACGTCGACCCCATGACCGTGCGCGACAAGCTCGGCGCCGAGCGCTTTGCCGAGTTGTCGCTGCGGCCCGAGCACATCGCCCATGTCGCCACGCTGCCGTGGCTGCACCGGGATCCCTTCGACCGGATGCTGGTCGCGCAGGCGGCGGTCGAGAAGTTGACGCTGCTGACTGCCGACGCGTCGTTGAAGCGTTATGGCCGCTTCGTGCGTGCGGTCTGACGGTTCGGTTTCGCCTGGTTCAGGCCGGCTCGCGCAGCTCCAGCCGGCGCTCGATCCGCTCGACGCGGCTGTCGAGCCGGTCGATCCGCGACTGGATCAAGGCCAGATCCTCGTGCATCAGGGCAACGCCCTTGTGCAGTTGGCCGACCTGGTTCTCGACCGACCCCACCCGCTGGGTCAGATCGCCTGTCTTGTGCTCGAGGCGCTCGATCGCCGAGCGAATGGCGCGCAAGTGTTCGAGCACCAGGTTGTCGGTTCCGTTCGCGTCCATGGCGCGCAAGCATAACCCGGCGCGGCCCTGCCGGAGCGCGGCCGAAGTCGCCGAAGTCCGCACCGTGAGCCGATGAAGCCACCCACCCGCCTGCTGACCCCGCGCATGGCCGGCCTGCTCGAGCGCATCGTGCGTGCGCAGCGCCGCCCGCTGCATGCGATGACGCCGCTGGAAGCGCGTGCCGCCTACGAACGCTCGGCCGAGGTGCTGGACCTGCCGCGCGCGCCGCTGCGCCGGGTGCAGGATCTGCTCATCTCGGCCACCGACGGCACGCCGCTGCGCGCCCGGCTGTACGCCGACACCGTGGCTGCGGCGCCGGGGCTGCTGTACCTGCACGGCGGCGGCTTCGTGGTCGGGTCGCTCGAGACGCACGACAGCCTGTGCCGCCAGCTCGCGCGGCGCAGCGGCGGAGCGGTGCTCGCGCTGGACTATCGGCTCGCGCCGGAGCACCGGTTCCCGACCGCGGTCGACGACGCCTGGGCCGCGCTGCGCTGGCTGCACTCCCATGCCGCGGAGGTCGGCGTCGACGCGGCGCGGCTCGCGGTCGGCGGCGACAGCGCCGGCGGCACGCTCGCGGCCGTCTGCGCGCTGCTCGCGCGCGACCACGGCCTGCGGCTCGCGCTGCAGTTGCTGATCACGCCCGGCACCGTCGGCCGGCGCGAGACGGCGTCGCACCGCCTATACGCCAATGGCTTCCTGCTCGACGCGGCGACGATCGAGTGGTTCTTCGACCACGCGATCGAGCATGCGCATCGCGACGACTGGCGCTTCGCGCCGCTGCACGCCGACGACCTGGAAGGGGTGGCGCCGGCCTGCGTCGTGCTCGCCGAATGCGACCCGGTGGTCGACGAGGGGCTGGCCTACGCCGACCGGCTGCGCACGGCGGGCGTGGCGGTGACGCTGGAGTTGTTCCGCGGCGTGACCCACGACTTCATCAAGATGGGCCGCGCGCTGCCGGAGGCGACCACGGCTCTGGATGCCGCCGCGGCCGCGCTGCGGGAAGCCTGGGCCGGTTGAGTCACGGCCCCGGAGGCTGCGGGTGCTCGCCGCGGCCCGAGCTTCAAGCCTCGGCGAGGTTCGGCACGGCGTAGGGCAGGGGCCGCGGCGTCAGCACGGCCTGGCCGGCACCGGCCTGCAGCGTGCCATGGTCGAGAGCGGCGGTCTTCAGCGAAACCAGCGCGGCATGGCGCCCGGCATGGCTCGCGGCCAGCACGACGCTGCCGGCCGGCTGGCCCGGATCGTCGCTGTGGAAGATCTCTTCGCCCGGCGCGAGTGGCGCGCTGCTCGTGAAAAGGTGCATCCGGCGCTTGAGCGTGCCCCGGTACTGGCTGCGGGCCACGACCTCCTGCCCGGGATAGCAGCCCTTGTGGAAGTCGACGCCGGCGGTCAGTTCGAAGTTCACCATCTGCGGCACGAACTGGTCGACGGTGGCGCCGACGATGCGGGCGATGCCGCTGTGCACTTCGAGCCAGGCCCAGGCGTCGGCGCTGAGGGCGGGCAACGGCGGCGGCGCGGCGTCGGGCGCGGCCAGCCACAGCAGGCGCGGTACGCCGGGTGCATCGGGCGCGACGGGCGCGACGGGCGCGACGGGCGCATCCGGCAGGCGGATCGCGTGGCCGCCGCCATGCGCCGCGACCTGCCAGGCCGCGGCCGGCATCGCGCCGCCGAGCCAGTCTGCGGCCGTCGCGCCGGCCAAGCCCCACGGCGCCCGCTCGGCACTCGCATCGCTCAGCCGGCACTTGGCCCGCAGCACGAACATCGACAGCCGCTTCAGCGTGGCCGGCAGCAAGTCGGCGCTGCACGCGAGCAGAAATTCGTCGGCGGCGGGTCGCACGACGACGAAACTCGCGAGCAGCCGCCCCTTGGCCGAGCAGTAGCCGGCCAGGCAGGCCGCGCCCGGGCCGAGGCGGGCCACGTCGTTCGTCAGCTGGCCCTGCAGGAACGTGGCGGCATCGGCGCCCAGTGCGCGGATCAGCCCCCACTCGCCGGCCAGCGCCAGCGCACCGCCGGCGCGCAGCGAGGGGTCGAGGGAATCGGACATGCGGCGATTATGATGAGCCCCGATGGTCTCGCCTGCGAAGGGTTCGCGCCGCTGGTGGTGGCTGGCGCTGGCCCTGCCGGTGTTGCTGGCGGCGCTCGGCTGGGCGGCGGTGCAGGCCTGGCTCGACCGGCCGCTGCCGCTGGCCCACGCGAGCGCCGAGTTGTCGATCGAACCCGGCGACACGCCGCGCGCCGTGGCCGAAGCTTGGGTCCGCGCCGGCGTGCAGTCGCACCCCGAGTGGCTCTACCAGTGGTTCCGCTGGTCGGGCCTGGCGCGCCGGATCCGCGCCGGCAGCTACGAGATCGACGCCGGCACCACGCCCCGGCAGTTGCTCGACAAGATGGTGCAGGGCGACGAGACGCTGGCCAGGCTGTTGCTGGTCGAGGGCTGGACCTGGCGCCAGTTCCGCCAGGCGCTGGCGGCGGCGCCGAACCTGAAGCCCGCGGCGGCCGCGCTGGACGATGCCGCGCTGCGCGCCGCCGTCGGCATCGAGGCGGCGAGCGCCGAAGGCCGCTTCTTTCCCGACACCTACGCCTACAGCCGCGGCGTCAGCGACCTCGCCGTGCTCAAGCGCGCGCACGCGGCGATGCAGCGGCAGCTCGCCGAGGCCTGGTCGCAGCGCTCGCCCGATACGCCGCTGAAGAGCCCGGACGACCTGCTGATCCTGGCGTCGATCGTCGAGAAGGAGACCGGGCCGAAGGACGACCCGCGCCAGATCGCCGCGGTGTTCGTGAACCGGCTGCGCATCGGCATGCCGCTGCAGAGCGACCCGACCGTAATCTACGGGCTGGGCGAGGCTTTCGACGGCAACCTGCGCAAGCGCGACCTGCTCGCCGACGGGCCGTACAACAGCTACACGCGCGCCGGCCTGCCGCCGACGCCGATCGCGATGCCGAGCCGCGCCGCGCTGCTGGCCGCGGCGCAGCCGGCGCCGAGCCGGGCGCTGTACTTCGTCGCCCGCGGCGACGGCAGCAGCGTCTTCAGCGACAACCTGGCCGACCATAATCGGGCGGTGAACCAGTATCAGCGCGGGCGCCGGCCATGACCTCGGGCGCAGGGCAGGGCGGCGCCGGGCGGCCGGCGGGCGCGGCGGCCGAACGGGCAGGGGGCCTCTTCATCACCTTCGAGGGTATCGACGGTGCCGGCAAGTCGACCCACATCGCCGCGCTGGCCGAACGGCTGCGTTCGCAGGGCTGCGAGGTCGTACTGACCCGCGAGCCTGGCGGCAGTGTGTTGGCCGAACGGTTGCGCGAGCTGCTGCTGCACGAGCCGATGGATGCGCTGACCGAGGCGCTGCTCGTCTTCGCCGCGCGCCGCGACCACCTGCAGCGCAGCATCGAGCCGGCGCTGGCGCGTGGCGCGGTCGTGATCTGCGACCGCTTCACCGACGCGACCTTCGCCTACCAGGGCGGCGGGCGCGGCCTGGACCAGCGGGTGCTCGTCCGGCTCGAGGCCTGGGTCCAGCAGGGCCGGCAGCCGGATCTGACCTTCTGGTTCGACCTGCCGCCGGCGGTGGCTGCCGAACGACGCGCGGCCAGCCGCGCGCCGGACCGCTTCGAGCGCGAGGACGAGGCCTTCTTCGCCCGCGTGCGGCAGGCGTACGCGCAGCGCGCCGCGGCCGCGCCGCAGCGTTTCGTCCGCATCGATGCAACCGGCACGCGCGATGCGGTCCGCGCCGCGGTCGAGGCCGCGCTCGCGGCGCATCCGATCCGATGAACGCGGCGCCCGAGCTTCCTCCCTGGCTGCAGCCGCCGCTGCAGCAGGCCCTGGCGCGCCAGCGCGGCCATGCGTTGCTGGTGCAGGGGGCCGAGGGCATCGGGATCTGGCCCTTCCTGCAGGCGCTGGCGCGCGCCTGGCTGTGCGAGACCGAGGGTGAGCACCGTCCCTGCGGCCATTGCGCCGCCTGCCGGCTGCTGGCCGGCGGCACCCATCCCGACCTGCGCCTGCTGCTGCCGGAGGCGCTGCGCGCGAACCATGGCCTCGACCCGGGCGGCGACGGCGACGACGGACCGCGGCAGAAGAAGAAGCCGAGCCGCCAGATCCGCATCGACGAGGTCCGGGCCGCCGTCGACTGGCTGGTGCAGAGCTCGTCGCGCGGCCGGGCAAAGGTGCTGGTGCTGCATCCGGCCGAGGCGATGAACCTGCAGGCGGCGAGTGCGCTGTTGAAGACGCTCGAGGAGCCGCCGGGGCAGGGCCGGTGGCTGCTGGGCACGGCCGATGCCGCCCGGCTGCTGCCCACCGTGCGCAGCCGCTGCCAGCTGATCCGGCTGCCGCCGCCGGCGGCGACGGTCGGCGCGCGCTGGCTCGAAGGGCAGGGGGTGGGCGAAGCCGCGGCGCTGCTGGCCGCGGCCGGTGGGCAGCCGCTGGAGGCCGTCGCGATGGCCGCCGCCGGCATCGATGCCGCGATCTGGTCGGCGGTACCGAAGGCCGTGGCCGCGGGGCAGGCGTCGGTCTTTGCCGGCTGGCCGCTGAGCCGTGTGCTCGATGCGCTGCACAAGCTCTGCCACGATGCGGCGGCGCTCGCCGCGGGCGGGGAGCCGCGCTTCTTCCCCCGGGCGGCGCTGCCACCGGGCGGGGTTCCGGAGAAGCTGATGGCGTGGGCCGACACGCTGCGCCGGGTCGCGCGCCACGCCGAGCATCCGTGGAACGAGGGCCTGCTGGTCGAGGCCCTGGTGGCCGAAGGCTGCAGCAGTTGGCAGCCGGACGCCGCACCGGGCTCGGCGCTGCGCCCGGCATTGGCTACACTGGGCCGATGAACGACCGCGCCACGGCAAGAACGGTGGCTCCGGCGCCCGCAGCAGCGGCGGCGCGGCCGAGCGTGATCCAGCTGGTTTTCCGCGAGAAGGGGGCGCTCTACGCGGCCTACATGCCCTTGCTCGCCGACGGCGGCCTGTTCGTGCCGACCGCGCGCGAATACCGGCTCGGCGAGGACATCTACCTGCTGTTGTCGCTGCCGGACGACCCGCAGCGCTACCCGGTGGCGGGCAAGGTCGCCTGGCTGACGCCGAACAACGCCTCCGGCGGCCGCACCCAGGGCGTCGGCGTGCGCTTCCCGGCCGACGAGAAGACACGCGCGCTGAAGCTGAAGATCGAGGAGATGCTCGGCACCACGCTCGTCTCGTCGAAGCCGACGCAGACCCTGTAGCCGTTCGAGCCTCCGGCCCGCGGGGCGGGCCGCCGCCGCATGTTCGTCGACTCGCACTGCCACCTGAGCTTTCCGGAACTGCACGGCCGCATCGACGCCGTGCGCGAGGCGATGCGCGCCGCGGCGGTGGATGCGGCGCTGTGCATCTGCACCACGCTGGAGGAGTTCGACGCGGTGCATGGCCTGGCACTGGCTCATCCCGATCTGTGGGCCACGGTCGGCCTGCATCCGGACAACGAGGGCGTGGCCGAGCCGACGCTAGACGACCTGCAGCGCCGCGCCGCGCGCCCGAAGGTCGTCGGCATCGGCGAGACCGGGCTCGACTACTACCGGCTCGCCGGGCGCAGCATCGCCGACATGGAGTGGCAGCGGCAGCGCTTCCGGGTGCACATCCGGGCGGCGCGCGCGAGCGGGCTGCCGCTGGTGGTGCACACCCGCTCGGCCGGCGACGACACGATCCGCCTGCTGCGCGAGGAAGGGCAGGGGCAGGTCGCCGGCGTGCTGCACTGCTTCACCGAGACCCAGGCGGTGGCGGACGCCGCGCTCGACCTCGGGCTGTACATCTCCTTCTCCGGCATCCTCGGGTTCAAGAACGCCGAGGCGCTGCGCGAGGTCGCGCGCCGGGTGCCGCTGGAGCGCTGCCTGATCGAGACCGACAGCCCCTATCTGGCCCCGCCGCCGTACCGCGGCAAGGTCAACCAGCCGGCCTACGTGCGGCACGTGGCCGAGCATCTGGCCGTGGTCAAGGGCTGCCCGATCGAGGAGGTCGGACGGATCACGAGTGCCAACTTCAGCCGGCTGTTTTCGCGGACCGGTGGCTCTGCAAGCGCATCGGGAAAATCAGAATGAACTTGAAGTTAGCGATCTATCTGTACGTAATCATTGGCTATTCACTGGCTATAGCCAATGCCTATGTAGACTTTTTCCGGGCCCTCGAAACCGACAATGCAGCCGCGGTGAGAGTCCAGCTGGCCGGTGGCTTCGATCCGAACACGCTGAGCGAGGGCGGTCAGGCGCCGCTGTACCTGGCGATCAAGGTCGAATCGGCGAAGGTCGTCGAGGTGCTGCTCGCGAGCCCGGCCGTGAAGATCGAGCTGGCGAACGCGGCCGGCGAGACCCCGCTGATGATGGCCGCCCTGCGCGGGCGGCTGGACTGGACGCGCCAACTGGTCGGCATGGGTGCCAGGGTGCGACGCGAGGGCTGGACGCCGCTGCACTATGCCGCGAGCGGGCCGAATGCCGAGGTCGTGCGCTTCCTGCTCGACCAAGGCGCGGACATCAATGCGATTGCGCCGAACGGCGCGTCGCCGTTGATGATGGCGGTCCGCTACGGCGCGGAGGACAGCGTGCGGCTGCTGGTCGCGCGCGGCGCCGACAAGCGGGTCCGGAACAGCCTGAACCAATCGGCCGTCGACTACGCCCGGATTGCCGGCCGCGAGTTCCTCCTGCCGCTGCTGCAATAGGCACCGGAGTTGTCGCCGGCCCGCCGGCAGCGCTGTCAGCCGCTTTCCGACAGCGTGCGTGGCCGGCTCCCGACTTCGCACGCCACCGCGTCGAGCCTAGAGTGGGCCGCATCGATCGACCACCGGAGAGACCGCCGATGACCCCGAACACGTCGCTGCATGCCAATCCGTTCGCACTGCTGATGGACCCCGAGGCCGTCTTCCGTGCGATCGCGAAGTCCGAGCGCCTCGTCCGCTTGCAGAGCCGCATCTGTCGGCCGCTCGACAAGCCCTTGCTGCCGCCCGCCGAAGGTGGCGAAGGTGGGCCGGCCGTCGATCCGCACCAGGATCTTCCGGGCAGTCCTTGCTGATGCGGGGTCGCGCGGGTGCTGCATTCAGGCGCTGCACAGGGTGCCGACTGCTGCTCTCAATGCGCGACGATGTATATTATGTCAACCAAAGCCGATGGCGCAATGCTCGAACGAGCGCGCACATGAGCATCCGCGCAGTCCGCGCGGCCAAAGAAAAAGAAAGCGGGCCCTGGGGCCCGCCTTGCTTTCTTCGAGAGGACCGCGTGATTAGACGCGCTCGAACACCGCGGCGATCCCCTGCCCGCCGCCGATGCACATCGTGACCAGCGCGTAGCGGCCGCCGGTGCGGTGCAGTTCGTACACCGCCTTCGTCGCGAGGAAGGCGCCGGAGCAGCCGATCGGATGGCCGAGCGCGATCGCGCCGCCGTTCGGATTGGTCTTTTTCATGTCCAGCTCGAGGCCACGCGCGACCGCGATCGCCTGGGCGGCGAAGGCCTCGTTGCTCTCGATGACATCCATCTGGTCGAGCGTCAGCCCGCCCTTCTTCAGCGCCAGCTTGGTCGCCGGGATCGGGCCTTCGCCCATGATCTCGTTCGGCACCCCGGCCACCGCATAGGACACCAAGCGGGCCAGCGGCTTGTGGCCGTCGGCGGCTGCCCGGGCCGCGTCGCCGAGAACGAAGAAGGCGGCGCCGTCGTTGATGCCGGAGGCGTTGCCGGCGGTGACGCTGCCGTCCTTCTTGAACGCCGGCTTCATCTTCGCCAGGGTTTCCAGCGTGGTGCCCGCCTTCACGTGCTCGTCGGTGTCGAAGGTGACCTCGCCCTTGCGGGTCTGCTTGACGATCGGCACGATCTGGCTCTTGAAGCGCCCTTCGGCGATCGCGGCCGCCGCGCGGCGGTGCGATTCGACCGCCAGCGCGTCCTGCTCCTCACGCGTGATGCCCCACTTGGCGACCAGGTTCTCCGCCGTGATACCCATGTGGCCGACGCCGAACGGATCGGTCAGCGCCGCCACCATCGCATCGATCATCTTCGCGTCGCCCATGCGCGCGCCGCTGCGCATGCTGGGGCTCAGGTACGCGCCGCGGCTCATCACTTCGACGCCGCCGCCGACGCCGTAGTCGCAGTCGCCGAGCAGGATGTTCTGCGCGGTCGTGACGATGCCCTGCAGGCCCGACGAGCACAGCCGGTTGACCGCCATCGCGACCGAATCCATCGGCAACCCGGCCTGGATCGAGGCCACGCGTGCGACGTACGGGTAACGGCTCTCGGTCGGGATGCAGTTGCCGACGGTGACGTAGTTGATCGACTTCGGGTCGACGCCGGAGCGCTTGACCGCTTCCTTCATCACCGTGCCGGCCAGTTCCGCCGGTTCGATATCCGCCAGCGAGCCGCCGAAGGTGCCGATCGCCGAACGTGCCGCCCCGAGCACCACCACATCTCGATTGCCCATGTGCATCTCCCAGACTGTGTGCGGCCGGCGGCCGCGAGAACCACGAGGTTAGCGCGGGCGGCTGGCAAGCTGCTTACGCGCGCCGCGCGCGCCGAAGCCTGGCGGAGCCGGAGGGATTCGAACCCTCGATGCAGGTTTTGCCCGCATACTCCCTTAGCAGGGGAGCACCTTCGGCCTCTCGGTCACAGCTCCGCGGAAGGTGCGGCGATTCTAGCCGCTGCGCGGCTTCAGGCCGGCTGCTCGAGTTCGAAGGCGCGGTGCAGCGCGCGCACCGCCAGCTCCATGTACTTCTCGTCGATCACGACGCTGGTCTTGATCTCGCTGGTGGTCACCATCTGGATGTTGATGCCCTCCTCGGCCAGCGTGCGGAACATCTTCGCCGCGACGCCGACATGGCTGCGCATGCCGATGCCGACGATCGACACCTTGCAGATCTTCGGGTCGCCGCTGACCTCGGTCGCGTCGGCCGCGCCGAGCACGCCGGTCTTGATCAGGTCGAGCGCGCGCGCGTAGTCGTTGCGGTTGACGGTGAACGAGAAGTCGGTGCGGCCACCGTGCGACACGTTCTGCACGATCACGTCGACGTCGATGTTGGCGTCGGCCACCGCGCCGAGGATCAGCGATGCGATGCCAGGACGGTCGGGCACGCCGACGATCGTGATCTTGGCTTCGTCGCGGGTGAAGGCGATGCCGGAGACGACGGCTTGTTCCATCTTTTCGTCTTCCTCGAAAGTGATCAAGGTGCCCGAGCGGGCCTCCTCGTCGAGCGGGATGTCCCAGTCGGTGAAGCTCGACAGCACGCGCGTGGGCACGCGGTACTTGCCGGCGAATTCCACCGAGCGGATCTGCAGCACCTTCGAGCCGAGGCTGGCCATCTCCAGCATCTCCTCGAAGCTCACGGTGTGCAGCCGCCGCGCCTCGGGCACGATGCGCGGATCGGTGGTGTAGACGCCGTCGACGTCGGTGTAGATCAGGCATTCGTCGGCGCGCAATGCCGCCGCCACCGCCACCGCCGAGGTGTCCGAGCCGCCCCGGCCGAGCGTCGTCACGTTCCCATGATCGTCCACCCCCTGGAAGCCGGTGATGATCACGACGCGGCCCGCATCGAGGTCGGCGCGCACGCGCTGGTCGTCGATCGAGCGGATGCGCGCCTTCGTGAAGGCCGAGTCGGTGCGCACCGGCACCTGCCAGCCGCTGTAGCTGACGGCTTCGAGCCCTTCGGCCTGCAGCGCCAGCGCGAGCAGGCCCACCGAGACCTGCTCGCCGGTGGCGGCGATCTGGTCCAGCTCGCGCATCGACGCCGCGGTGGCCTTCGGCGGCGACAGCTCTTTCGCCAGGCCGAGCAGGCGGTTGGTTTCGCCGCTCATCGCCGACGGCACCACCACCAGCCGGTGGCCGGCCCGTGCCCACTTGGCGATCCGGCGGGCGACGTTGCGGATGCGTTCGGTCGAGCCCATCGACGTGCCGCCGTACTTGTGAACGATCAATCCCATCGTCTGGCCTGTGTCGGTTCCTTGCCGCGCATGCCCGCGCGCAGAACCGCGAATTCTAGTCGCCGCCCTCTTCGCGCCCCGGTGCGCCGGGCGCGTCGGGCACCCAGCGCAGGCGGCGCATCGGCTGCCCGGGCGGCGCGACGCGGCGCGCGTCGATGCCCAGCCCGGGCACGTACAGCAGGCCCGCTGCGCCGTGGATCAGCGGCCCGCCGCGCTGCCACGGCGGCACGCCCGCAGCCTGGTACTGCTTCTTAAGTCGCCGCGGCGGCGTACCCGGCGCGCGTTGGATCCGCTCGCCGCCGGTGCGCGGGCGCAACATGCAGGCGCGCAGGTCGGCCGCGGCGATGCCGCCGGCGACGGCCCGGCGGACTTCGAACGAGCCGTGCCAGCCGGGCACCGGGTGCAGGCCGCAGCGGCTCAGGTCGACCGCCAGCGTC